>JAXDLS010000517.1:0-4703 GCA_034666485.1 Chloroflexota bacterium | reverse complement strand
GTTGCCCGTGTGGCAGCTTCGACGTCGCCCGACAGATCCAGCTCCGCATCGCTCACGTTGAGGCTCATCGTGTAGGCGTGCAGCTCCGCGCTGCCCAGCTCGTCCGCGGCGGCCATCGCCCGCACCGCGTACGCCCTCGCCGTGTCGTGGTCGCCGAGACCCACCGCGGCGTACCCGACGAGCTGGCACAGCTCTCCCGCGATCAGCGTCAACGGTCGCCGGGCCCCTGCTGACGTGCAGTCCCTAACGAGCTCGTCGGCCCGCACAACGGCGCGCCGGCCTATCTGGAGCACGGCGCCCGGCATGCCCAGATCATCGAGCCGGCGGCACATGAGGATGGTATCCCTGAGCTGCTCGACCGCCAGCGCGTCGGCGCGGGACGGCTCGGCGGTCCCCGCGAGGAGGTGCTCCATCCCCTCCAGGCCGCCGGCGACCACCGCGGGGAGGCTGGCGGCCCCGAAGGCCGTCCATCTGCAGAAGGTCCGGCGCTTCAATGTCCGGGGGCCAGCTTGCCACAGCGGCGGCGATCCGTGCGGTCAGCTCGATGACCCGAAGACCGGCCTCCTCGGGGGCGAGGAGCAGCCGGTCGTCGAGGTGATGGCGGGCCGGCCCCCTCCTCCCCTCCATCCCCAGCGGCCTCTCCAGCTCCTCGCGCAGCCAGCACTCGGCGAACGCATCCCACAGCCGCCTCCCGAAGGCGCGGCGGTGAGCGTGGGAGCCATCCATCGTCACATCACCTCTGGACGCATCTGGTGACCGCGAGCACGCCCGGCGGGATGTCCCCTTCCGGCGAAGGAGCCTGGCTGAACGGCGCGGGGGCTCAGATACCACGCCGGAGCGCCGTCAGGGGAAGGCGATCAGCACTGTGACCCGGTGGTGAACACCCACACCTGTCTCGGACGCGAGACGCTCGCCGCGAGGAGATGGCCACCATCGAGGGCAGGATCCCGGTGAGCGCCTGCCGCGGCGACCGCCAGATGGCGGTGCCTTTCGTGCTCGGCCCGGGTCGGGGCCCCTCGCCGCCCGGTCCCGCCAGGGAGGGAGAATGGGGCCGAGGCAGAGCGTGGCGGCGGCGCGCTTGCCGGAGCCCATGCCGGCTCGCTACCGTACACATGTTCGCCTCCGCCGGCGCCTGGCTCTCCCCTCACGAGGACGCATGACCGCCACCCATTCGCACCCTGCGCCAGCCGCGCCGACCGCCGCCGACGCCCCGTCCGAGCCATTCGTCCACCTCCACACCCACACCGAGTACTCGCTCCTCGACGGCGCCGCGCGCATCGGCGAGCTGGTCGACACGGCGAAGCGGATGGGCCAGCCCGCGGTGGCGGTCACCGACCACGGTGTGCTCTACGGCGCGGTCGAGTTCACCACCGCGGCGCGGAAGGCGGGCATCCAGCCGATCATCGGCTGCGAGATGTACATGGCGCCCCGGTCGCGCCACGACAAGGAGGGGAAGGCCGACCGCGACCCCAACCACCTGGTGCTCATCGCGCGCGACCTCACGGGCTACCGCAACCTGGTCCGGCTGGTGAGCCGCTCCCACCTCGAGGGCCACTACTACAAGCCGCGCATCGACAAGCAGCTGCTCGCCGAGCACGCCGAGGGGCTGATCTGCCTCAGCGCCTGCATCGGCGGCGAGCTGCCCCAGGCGATCCTCCGCGGCGACATGAACGCGGCCGAGTCGGTGGCCCGGCAGCACATGGAGATCTTCGGGCCCGACAACTACCTGCTCGAGCTGCAGGACCACGGCATCCCCGAGGAGGTGGAGATCCGCGCCGGCCTGGTGGAGATGGCGCGGCGCACCGGGCTGCCGCTGGTCTGCACCAACGACTCCCACTACGTGCGCGCCGAGGACGCCGAGCCCCACGACATCCTGCTCTGCCTGCAGACCGGGGCGCGCCGCCAGGAGGAGAAGCGCTTCCGCTTCCACGGGCCCCAGTTCTACATGGCGGACGGCGCCGAGATGACGCAGCGCTTCGCGGCCTATGGCGAGGCGGCGTCGAACACCCTGGCGGTGGCGCGGCGCTGCACCCTCGAGCTGCCCATGGGGAAGACCCTGCTGCCCCGCTACTCGCCCATCCCCGAGGGCCTCGACGCCGACTCCTACCTGCGCGAGCTCTGCGAGCAGGGGCTGCGCGAGCGCTATCCGGAGCCCACCCGCGAGGCCCGCGAGCGTCTCGCCATGGAGCTCGACGTCATCCGCGAGACCGGGTTCGCCGCCTACTTCCTCATCGTCTGGGACTTCATCCGCGCCGCCCGCTGCGACGGCGTCAAGGTGGGGCCGGGACGGGGGAGCGCCGCCGGTTCGCTGGTCGCCTACGTGCTCCGCATCACCAACATCTGCCCGCTGCGCTACGGGCTGATCTTCGAGCGCTTCCTCAACCGCGAGCGGGTGTCGATGCCCGACATCGACATCGACTTCGACGACCGCCGCCGCGACCGCGTCATCGAGTACGTCCAGGAGAAGTACGGGCGCGACCGGGTCGCCCAGATCATCACCTTCGGCACCATGGCGGCGCGCGCCGCCATCCGCGACGTCGGTCGCGTGCTCGACGTCCCCCTCGCCGACGTCGACCGCCTCGCCAAGCTGGTGCCCGCGCAGATCGGCATCACCCTGGAGCGGGCGCTGGAGAACCGCGAGCTGCGCGAGGTCTATGACAACGAGCCCTGGGCGAGGTCGATCATCGACAACGCCCGCCGGCTCGAGGGCATCTGCCGCAACGCCAGCACCCATGCCGCGGGGGTGGTGATCGCCCCCGAGCCGCTCGAGAACATCGTCCCGCTGCAGCGCTCCACCAACGACCGCGACGCCATGGTCACCCAGTTCGACATGAACGGGGTGCAGACCATCGGCCTGCTGAAGATGGACTTCCTCGGCCTCACCAACCTCAGCGTCATCGAGGCGACGATCGAGAACATCCGGCAGACGACCGGTGTCGAGCTCGACATCGACACCCTGCCCCTCGACGACCCGGCGACCTACGCCCTGCTGGGGAGGGCCGACACCCTCGGGGTCTTCCAGCTGGAGGCGGTGGGTGGGAAGAAGATCCTGCTCGACATGCAGCCACAGACCCTCGACGACGTCAGCGCCGCATCGGCGTTGAACCGGCCAGGACCGATCGAGGGCGGCCTGATCGACCTGTACATGAGGCGCAAGCGCGGTGAGGAGCCGGTCGAGTACGTGCTCCCCGAGCTGGAGCCGATCCTGGCCAGCACGTATGGCGTCATCGTGTACCAGGACCAGGTGATGAAGATCGCCTCCGCCGTGGCCGGCTTCACCCTCGGCGAGGCCGACATCCTCCGCGCCGCCATGGGCAAGAAGGACAAGGTGAAGATGGCGCTGCAGCGGGAGAAGTTCCTCGCGGGCGCAGCGGGTCGCGGAGTCGACCCACGCAAGGCCGAGGAGCTCTTCGACCTCATGGCGTACTTCGCGGGCTATGGTTTTAATAAGTGTTTGCACAAAGACACCACTGTGGTTGATGCCCGGACGGGGGAACGGACCACGGTAGGGTCTCTATACGAGCGTCAGCGTTCCTTTACGGTGCATGGTCTGGGGGAAGATGGCAGGCTTCGGCCACGGCGCGTCACCGACGTTATGTTCAATGGACGAAAGACGGTCTACGAACTGCGCACCGCGCAGGGTCGACGAATCTGCGCTACAGCGGCCCACCGCTTCCGTACCCTCAATGGATGGAGACGCCTCGCGGAGCTGGCTCCCGGGGACGCTCTCGCTACTCCCAGGTTGCTTCCCGTTTCCAGTACTGAGACCTGGCCGTCAGAGCATCTGATCGTGCTTGCTGGGCTACTCTCTGAAGGCAATACCTGTCACCCGAGCTGCCTGTACTACTTCAACAACGATCAGCGTCTGATAGACGACTTCGTCGCGAGCGCCATCAAGTTCTCGAGCACCAATGTCCGGATCTACCGGCGTTCGAACGGGCGCCTGGAAGTTTGTCTCAGTTCCTCGCGGACGGAAACTGGAATGGTGTCGCTGAGTGGTGCGGTCGATGGCTCGTCCGCACTCGTCGTCGAGGACCGCGAGCCTCTTAGGTCGGGCGCATACCATTGGGCTGCGGCGCTCGGCATCCTCGGGCTCCGAGCGGAGCGTAAGCACATCCCCGAACCCGTTTTCCAACTGTGTGACGCGGACCTCCGTCTGTTCCTAGGACGCCTGTGGGCAGGCGACGGGTTCATCGCAGGTGCAGGCCAGTTCACTCCCTTCTACGCCACCTCCTCGCGCCAACTGGCGGTCGATGTGCATACCCTGCTGCTTCGTCTGGGGATAGTTTCGGGCGTTCATTCCAAGGCATTCAAGTACCGCGAGACGCTTCGCCCCGGCTACACGGTGCACCTGGTCGGGGAAGGAAGTGTCCGCAGCTTCGTCGAGCAGGTTGGGGTCCACTGTCTTGGCCGCGAGAAGGCTCTCGACGAGCTGCGTACCTTCCTGGGTGACGTGGAGCGTGGCCTGACCAGCAAGGACACTATTCCAATCGAGGTCCGAGCGGATGTCGATCGCGCGCGATTGGCGACCGGGCTCACTTGGACGGATTTGGCACGTCGGGCGGGCCTGTCAGCGCGTTGCTTCCGTCTTGCCGACGATCCTGGGAGAAGGCGTGGGTATCGACGGAGCACGGTTGCTCGGGTCGCCAAGGTGCTTGGTTCCTCGGCGTTGGCTGACCTGGCATCCTCGGACGTCTTCTGGG
>JAXDLS010000516.1:0-4072 GCA_034666485.1 Chloroflexota bacterium | reverse complement strand
TCCCCGCGCCTCGGCCGCGCCGGCTACGGCGAGTTCCAGACCGCGATCGTCTTCAGCTCGCTGAGCAGCATCGTCGCCGACCTCGGGCTGCAGGTGGTCTTCACCCGCGAGGCGGCGCGGCGCCGCGACCGGCTCGGCGAGCTGCTGGCCGTCACCCTCGGCGCCCGCGTCCCGCTGGCGGCGGCGAGCGGGCTGGTGCTCGCCGGCAGCGTCGCGCTGCTGGCGCCGTCGCTGCTCCCGCTGGTGCCGTCGCTCTACCTGCTGCTGCTGGTGATGTCCTTCTCCACGGTGCTGCGCTCCTGCTTCTACGCCACCCAGGAGATGCGCTGGGAGGTGATCGCGATCTCCGGCGAGACCGCCATCCTGCTCGGCGTCACCCTGCTCGCAGCCGTCAACCATGCCCCGGTGCACCTCTACATCGACGCCTACACCGCCTCCTACGGGTTCACGCTGGTGCTCGGCGCGGTGGTGGTCTCCCGCCGCTACGCGCGGCTGCGGCTGGCCTGGCGTCCCGACGAGATGCGCCGGCTGCTGCGCAGCGGCCTGCCGTTCGCGCTCGCCTTCGCGCTCAGCACCCTCTACTTCCGCATCGACCTGGTGATCCTCCAGGCGCTGCACGACTTCAGGCAGGCGGGCGACTACGGCGCCGCCAACAAGTTCCTCGACGGGCTCGGCTTCGTGCCCCAGGCGGTGATGAGCGCCGTGTATCCGGCGCTCAGCATCGCGTTCGCCCGCGGTGCGGCGGCGGTCCGCCCCCTCTACCTGCGCGTCTACCGGCTGCTGGCGCTGGTGGGGATGCCGGCCAGCGTGCTCTGCGTCGCCCTCGCGCCGGCGATCGTCGCCGACACCCACACCCTGCCGACCGCGGTCCCCAGCCTGCGCGTCCTCGGCGGCACCGCGTTCTTCCTGTTCGTGGTCAACTCCTTCGTCTTCACCCTGGGGGCGATGGACCGGCAGCTGAGCTTCGCCGCCCTCGCCGGCGCCAGCGTTGTGGTCAACGTCGTCCTCAACCTGGTGCTCATCCCGCTCTTCCCGTATGACCAGGGGCCGGTGGCGTGCGCCTGGGCGACGGTGATCACCGAGGCGGTGCTCTTCGTCGCCGGCCTGCTGGTGCTCTCCCGCTACCTCGGCGGCCTGCCCTGGGTGCGGCCCCTGGTGCCGGTGGTGCTGAGCGGGGCGGCGATGGCGGCGGTGGCGTGGCCGCTCCGCGACGCCGCCCAGCCGCTCGCGGTGTGCGCCCCGGTGGCGGTGTACTGCGCCGCGGTGGTGCTCACCGGCGCGCTCCGTCCCGCCGAGCTGCGCCCGCTGGTGGCCGCGGTGCGGGGACGCCTGGGCCGGTAGACCCGCCCGCTCAGGAGCCCCGGGCCACCGCCATCGCGAGCACCGCCACCAGGGCGAGGACGATCTCCGCGGCGGTGGCGAGCACCAGCCGCTGCCGGGTGCGCCACCAGACGGGGTCGACCCGCCCCAGGTCGCGGATCCCCAGCGCGCTGCGCTCGGGGTCGAGCGCGACCGCGTCCTCGAGCGCGCTGAAGCGCCGGGCGAGCGGCGCCAGGGTGCTGAGCCCGAGCACCACCAGCAGCACCGCGCAGAGCGCGCCGGTGCCGATGGCCATGCCCCAGCGGGTGTCCAGCGCCGCGCCGATGCCGCCCTCCAGGCGGTGCTGGAGCCAGGCCTGCATGCCGCCGGAGACGATGACGGTGGTGGCTGCGGCGGTCTCCCAGGGCGCGATCCGCCGGGCCAGGGCGCGCATGACCGGGGCGCGGACACTGCCGGGACAGCGGTCGATGGCGGGGAACACGACCAGCGCCAGCACCAGGGTGGCGCCGACCCAGGCGATGCCCGAGGTGTAGTGGACGAAGCGGACGGCGGTCAGGGTCATCGGCGGGGGATCGTAGCGGGAGTGGATGCCCGTGGCAGGCCGCGCCGCCGAGCAGGTGCGCGGTCCCCTGGCCCGGTGGTTCGGCGCTCCGTCCACACCTCTCCGGGCGGCCGAGAGCATAGTCTGGGGCCGCATGCGCCGCACCGTCGAGAGCATCCGGCTCGAGCTGCCGCCGCAGCGCGCCTTCGACGCCTGCCTGCGGCTGCTGACCGGCCCCGATCCGCGGCGGGGGATGCTCGCCCGTCGCTGCGAGCCCGACCCCCCGGTCGAGGGCTCGACCATCCTCACCACGGTGCGCGGCCGCGACGGTGGCGAGCGCGAGCTGCGCGCCTCGGTGGTCACCCTCGACCCTCCGCGCGAGGTCGCCACCGCCGGCGAGGACGACGGGCCCGCGGTGCGCACCGCGCTGCGCTGCGAGCCCGAGGGCGCGGGCACGCGGGTGACCCTCACCAGCGAGGTGACCGGCGCCCTGGTGGCCGGCGCCACCGCCGGGGGGCTGCTCGACGGCCTGCTCTTCGGCCGCAGCCAGCGGCGCGCGGCGCGGGCCACGCTGCGGCGGCTGCGAGAGCTCGCCGAGCCCCACTGACGGTACTCTGCGCGGGGCTGCGACCCCCGTCCAGTCGCGGGAAGCGCTTCGCGCCTCTCCCGACCACCCCCCCGGGCGGCGCGATTCCCCCGCTCGGCATGCCGGAGGGCCAATCCTCGGTGAAGCTCCTCGAGTACCAGGCGAAGCAGCAGTTCGCGAAGGCGGGCATCAGCGTCCCCGCCGGCCGCCTGGCGCGGACCGCCGGGGAGGCCGAGGCCGCCGCACGCGAGCTGGGCAGGGTGGCGGTCAAGGCCCAGGTGCCGGTGGGCGGCCGGGGCAAGGCGGGCGGCATCGCCGTGGTCGACACCCCCGAGGAGGCCCGCACCGAGGCGGCGCGGATCCTCGCCATGGACATCAGGGGCTACCCGGTGCGGAGCGTCTGGTGCGAGACCGGGCTCGACGTCGCCCACGAGCTCTACTGCGGCGTCACCCTGGACCGCGACCGCCGGCGGATGGTGCTCATGCTCTCCGGCGCCGGCGGCATGGACATCGAGCAGGTCGCCGAGACCCGGCCCGAGATGATCGCCAAGCTCTGGCCCGACCCCTTCCGCGGTCCCCAGGCGTACGAGATCCGCCAGCTCGCCTTCACCGCGCTGCGCGCCGTGCCCGCCCTCGCCGGCGGCGCCGGGAGGCTCGCCGCCGCGCTGGTGCCGCTGGTCCAGGCGCTCCACCGGCTGGCGGTCTCGCTCGACGCCGTCACCTGCGAGATCAACCCGCTGGTGATCACCGCCAGCGGCGAGCTGGTGGCCGCCGACGGCAAGCTCGAGGTCGACGAGAACGCGGAGTACCGGCATCGCGACCTCGCCGCGGAGCTGGCGGTCGACGCGCTCGGCGACGACGGCGCCAGCGGCGACGACCCCTTCGAGGTGGAGGCGAAGCGCCGTGGCCTCACCTACGTGCACCTCGACGGCGACGTCGGCTGCATCGGCAACGGCGCCGGGCTGGTGATGAACACCCTCGACCTGGTGAAGGCGGCGGGCGGCGAGCCCGCGAACTTCCTCGACATCGGCGGCGGCGCGCGCGCCGACGTGGTCCGCAACGCCCTCGACATGGTGCTCAGCGACCCGAAGGTGCGGGGCGTGTTCATCAACATCTTCGGCGGCATCACCCGCGGCGACGAGGTGGCGAGGGGGATCATCCAGGCGCGCGACGAGCTGCGCATCACCAAGCCGCTGGTGGTGCGCATGACCGGCACCCGCGAGGAGGAGGGCCGGGAGCTGCTCCGAGAGGCGGGCATCGTTCCCGGGGTGAGCGCGGTCGACGCGGCGCGGCAGATCGTCGAGCTCACCCGGGGGGAGAGGGGGGCGTCCCCCCTGCAGGAGGGCTGAGACCGTGTCCATCCTCGTCGACCGCTCGACCCGCGTCCTCGTCCAGGGCATCACCGGCCGCGAGGGCAGCTTCCACACCGAGCAGATGCAGGCCTACGGCACCAGGGTGGTCGCCGGGGTGGTGCCCGGGCGCGGCGGCGGCACCCACCTCGGGGCGCCGGTCTTCGACACCGTGGCCGAGGCGGTGGCCGCGACCGGGGCCGACTGCGCCTTCATCATCGTGCCGCCGCCCTTCGCCGCCGACGCGATCATGGAGGCCGCCGCCGCGGAGCTGCC
>JAXDLS010000515.1:0-3571 GCA_034666485.1 Chloroflexota bacterium | reverse complement strand
GCGGCGGCGGCCCCGCCGGCGCCGAGCACCACCGCCTCGTGCGCCGACGACGGCCACAGCCGGGCGCCGCGCAGCGCCCCCTCCAGCCCGGCGGCGTCGGTGTTGGCGCCGAGCAGCCGCCCCCCCTCCACCACCACGGTGTTGACCGCGCCGGTGAGCGCCGCATCGCCCTCGAGGTGGTCGCAGGCGGCGGCGACGGCCAGCTTGTGGGGGATGGTCACGTTGGCTCCGGCGGCCTCGCCGGCGCGCAGCCGCCGCAGCGCGTCCCCCAACTCCTCGGGGGTGACGTCGACGATGCGGTAGCTGCCCTCCACCCCCCGGGCGCGGAGCGCCGCCTCCTGCATGCACGGGCTGGGCGATGCGGAGACGCCGTACCCCAGCAGCCAGAGATCCGTCGGGCTCATCGGCAGGGGCTGTTCAGGTACTGCTGGACCAGCGCGTTGTGCCCCGCCAGGGTGCTGCTGTAGTGGTTGTGGCCACATCCGTCCGACACGTAGAAGAGGTAGTTGCTGGGCATCGGGTGGGCGGCGGCCTCGAGCGACGCCAGCCCCGGGTTGGAGATCGGCGTCGGGGGCAGCCCGCGGTGCAGGTAGGTGTTGTACGGGGTGTCGTGCTTCAGCTCGTCGGAGGTCGGCGCCCGGTCGGTGACCCCCACCCCGTAGATCACCGAGGCGTCGACCTGCAGGTCCATGCCCCGGGCGAGGCGGTTGTACAGGACCCCGGCGACCATCGGGCGATCGGCGGGCAGGCGCGCCTCGCGCTCGACGATGGAGGCGAGCACCACCGCCTGGTACGGGGTGAGCCCCTGCGGCGGCGCGTCCACCATCGGCAGCGCCTTCGCCGTGAAGGCCTGGAGCTGCTGGGCGACCACGTCGTGGGCGCTGGCGCCCACCGGGACGTCGTAGGTGTCGGGGAAGAGCATGCCCTCGAGTGGCGCCCCCGCCGGGCGGCCCTCGATGAAGCCGGCGGCGAACTGCCCGGCGCGCTCCTCGCCGAGGTAGGCGGAGGCGCTGACCCCCAGGCCCGTGGCCTGCACCCGTTCCGCGATCTGCGCCGCGATCAGGCCCTCGGGAATGACCACCCGGACCGTCCGGGCGTCGGGGGGCATCTCCAGCCGGGCGACCACCGCGCTCGCCCCCATGCCGGTGTCGAGGCGGTACCGGCCCGCCCTGAGCTGGCTTCCCAGGCCGCGCATCCGCGCAAACCAGCGGAACCAGAAGGGGTTGCGCACCAGGTCGTGGGACTGGAGATCGGTGACCAGCTCGTCCAGGGTCTCGCCGGAGGCGACGTCGATGGCCGTCGTGGTGGTGGTCCCCGAGGCCGGGGCGTCGAGCTGAGAGCGCGCGTAGAGGGCCGTGCCCCCGGCGCCCCCGACCAGCACCGCGACCACGATCGCCAGCACGAGGAGGATCCGCGGCCCGCGGCCGCGCCGGGCTCGCCGCCGCCTCAAGCCCGCGCTCTCCTCTGCGGCTGCCGGCCGCCCGCGCGCCGGCGTGCGGCGTCGAGCCAGCCCTGGAGCATGATCGCCGCGGCCACGGCGTCGACGGTCTCGCGGCGGCGCCCGCGGCGCATGCCCGACTCGAGGAGGGCGCGCTCGGCGGCCACCGAGCTGAGCCGCTCGTCCCACATCTCGACGGGAAGCCCGGTGTGCCGCGACGCCTCGTCCGCCAGCGCCCGCGCCGCCGCAGCGGCGTCGCCCTCGGTGCCGTCGAGCCGCAGCGGCAGCCCCACCACCACGCGCTCGGCGCCGCGCGCGCGCGCCTCCGCGCACACTCGGCTCCAGAAGTCGCGGTCGCGGCGGGGGAGCGTCGCCACCGGGCTGGCGATGGTGGCGGTGGGATCGGTGGCGGCCAGGCCGACGCGCACGCTCCCCGCGTCCAGCCCCAGGGTCACCCCGGGCGACGCCGTGCTCACGAGGAGCCCTCGGCGACCACGCGCACGTCGACGGAGATGCGGCTGGAGAAGAAGGGCAGCACGAAGAAGGGGATGGCGCGGGAGATGCTGGTGCTCGCCTGGTCGCCGAACTCCGAGCGCACCTTGCGGCCCACCGCGTCCTGAGCCTGCCCGGTGAACGTCTCCTTCAGCTTGTTGAGGTCGACGATGGGCTGGCTGAAGCCGGTGCCGCGGATGCTGAAGACCACGGTGCCGTCGTCGCTCGCCTGCTGGATGTCGGGGCCGGTGAGGCGCTGCTCCACCAGGGTCTCGCCCTGGGGGATCTGCGCGCTCAGGTCGGTGGTGAAGACCCGACGGACCTCGTCAGGGTTGTAGGCGGCGGCGCGGCCGTGCACGGTGACGGTGATCATCGTCTCCTTGTACTCGTCGCCGGAGTTGGGGACGGGCGGCGCGACCTCGGTCGAGAGGGTGAGACCCTGCTGGCTCGGGTCGATGGCGAAGACGTCCCCCTGGGCGTGGTCCTGCATCGCCTTGCGCGCCCTGTCGCTGAGCTGCTGCTTGAGCTGGGTCACCTGGTCGTTGAAGCTCTTGAAGTCCTGGTCGCTCACCACCACCACGGTGTGGGCGTCGACGCCGCCGCCGGTGGGCGCCGGGTTGATGACCCCGAGGGTGCAGCGGCGCGGCTGGCCGGGATCCTGGGACCCGCACGGGTTGCCGGTGGTGGTCCCCGGCGGGCTGTTGGGAGGCGGCAGCCACTGGGTGATCGAACCGGCGGGCACATTGCCCGAGGTGCCGGTCGCCTCCGCCGTGACCGCGATCGGCGGTGAGCTGCTCACCGGGGCCCCCGCGGTCGCCGCGGGGACGCAGTACTGCCCGTCGGGGGTGTTGGTGGTGTCCTGGCTGACCACGAACCTCACCGGCTTGGCCCCCGCGGTGGAGAACTCGGTTCCCCGGGGGAAGCCGTTGCTGGCGCAGAAGGGGAAGGGCTCGTCGGTGGTGAGCACGATGCCGCCGGTCGCGGCCACCGCCTGGATCTGCTTCTGCCCGGTGGGCTTGGCGCTGAACTGCTGGCTCTCGTCGTCGGTCACCGCCTTGGTGAGCACCCGGTCGGGCCCCTGGGCCGAGCTGGGGTCGCTGGTGCCCTGGATCTGCTTGCTCAGCTCCACCGGGGTCGCCTTGAGGGTGATGGTCACCTTCGCCGACGGCGCCACCAGGAAGAGGAGCAGGAAGCCGAGGACGAAGATGGCCCCCGCGACCATGTACAGGCGGCGCCGGTCGGTCCCCGGCAGTGCCCCGCGCGGGCGCCGCCGGCCGGGGGGAAGGGCCGCCGCGACGGGGTCGGCCCAGGTGTCGTCGACGGCCTCGGCGGCGAGGTCCGCGGCACCGGCGGCCGCCACCCCGTCACCGTCGGCGTCGTCGGTGGCGGGACGCATCACCGGGACGCCGCGCTCGTAGGCCTGCACCGACGCGTAGGTGGCGAAGCCCGCCTCGCGGGCCAGGCCCTGCACCCGCGGATCGCCGCTGACGATCGCGGTGCTCTTCAGGTTGGACCGGCTGTACTGCTGCAGCAGCCGCAGGTTGAGGGGGCTGAGCAGGACGCGGGCCTGGCTGGGGAAGATGAAGACGAGGTGGGACTCGTCGCCCGCGGCGCGGATGCGCTCGACGAGCTCGGTGATCT
>JAXDLS010000514.1:0-6034 GCA_034666485.1 Chloroflexota bacterium | reverse complement strand
TGGTCCCGGCCAGCCCCATCGCCATCGCCGAGGGGCTGACCCCGTTGGCGAGCAGGGCGCCGGCGATCGACCCGCAGCTGGTGCCCACGAAGATGTCGAAGTCGTTGACGGTGAGGTCGACGAGGAGGTCGTCGAGGGCTCGCAGCGCCCCGATCTCGTAGGCCAGGCCGGTGATCCCGCCACCGCAGAGCACCAGGGCCCGCTTGCCGCCGGTGGGGTCGGGTCGAGGGCCACCGTGGGGCTGCTGACCGGCGGCTGACCGCATGACCCGATGATACGGGTGGACGATTCTCGTGGGGTACCCTCCGCTCGGGGAGAGTGACGAGGTGAATCCCATGGAGGTGGTGGCCGGCTTCCATGTCGGGGAGCGGACCCGGGGCGGGCGCGTGTACCTGCTCGCCGACGCCGCCACCTGCGTCCTCGTCGACACCGGGGCCGCGGACGGCACCCTGGGCGCCGGACAGCTGATCGAGGCGGCGGGACGGCGCCCCCACGAGGTCCGGCTGATCGTGCTCACCCACGCCCACCCCGGTCATGCGGGCAACGCCGCCGAGCTGCGCCGGCTCACCGGCGCCCCGCTGGCGGCGAGCGAGGCGGCCGCCCGGGCGCTCGCCCACCCCGAGCCACCGCGCCGGGGCCCGCTCGGCCGCCTCCTCGGCGGCTCCGAGCCGGCCGAGCCGGTGCGGGTCGACCGGCTCCTCGAGGCCGGGGAGGAGATCGACCTCGCCGGCGGCATCACCGTGGTGGGCAGCTGGGGCCACGCCGCCGGCCACCTCTCCTTCCACCTCCACGGCCCCGACGCCCTCTGCCTCGGTGACGCCGCCTCGGTGGGCGGCGACGGGCTGGGGCCGCCCCCGCTGCGGCCCTGCGCCGACCTGGTCGCCGCCGCGGTGAGCCTGCGGCGACTCGGCACGATCGGAGCCCGGGTGCTCGCCCCCGGCCACGGCCACCCCTCGGTCGATGGCCGGCTTCCCGCCCGCCGCCCCCGCTGACCGGCCGTCACGGGCCGTCTGGATACACTGCGCCGGTGAGCGAAGCCCAGAGCCAGGCGATGCGGCGCATCCGCAACTTCTCGATCATCGCCCACATCGACCACGGCAAGTCGACGCTCGCCGACCGCCTGCTGGAGTTCACCGACACGGTCGCGATGCGGGACATGCAGGACCAGCTGCTCGACACCCTCGACCTCGAGCGCGAGCGGGGCATCACCATCAAGGCGCAGGCGGTGCGGCTGAAGTACGACGCCTCCGACGGTGAGACCTACGAGCTCAACCTCATCGACACCCCGGGGCACGTCGACTTCGCCTACGAGGTGTCGCGCTCGCTGGCGGCGTGCGACGGCGCCATCCTCGTGGTGGACGCCGCCCAGGGCATCGAGGCGCAGACCCTCGCCAACGTCTACCAGGCGCTGGAGAACGACCTCGCCATCGTCCCGGTGATCAACAAGATCGACCTGCCCGCCGCCGATCCGGAGCTGGTGCGCAAGGAGATCGAGGAGGTGATCGGCCTTCCGGGCGAGGACTGCATCCTCGCCAGCGCGCGCGAGGGCATCGGCACCCGCGACATCCTCGAGGCGGTGGTGCAACGGGTGCCGCCGCCCACGGGCGACCCCGACGCTCCGCTGAAGGCGCTCATCTTCGACAGCAAGTACGACATCTACCGCGGCGTCGTGGTGTACGTGCGCATCGTCGACGGGTCGATCCGCCCGGGGATGCGGATGCGGATGATGCACAGCGGGAAGGACTTCGTCGTCGACGAGGTCGGCGTGTTCCGGCCGGTGATGACCCCAATCGGCGAGCTCGCCTCCGGCGAGGTGGGCTACGTCATCGCCTCCATCAAGAACGTCGGCGACAGCCGCGTGGGCGACACCGTCACCGACGCGGAGCGGCCCACGGCGGCGCCGCTGCCCGGCTACCGGCGAGCCACGCCGATGGTCTTCGCGGGGCTCTTCCCCATCGACAGCGAGGACGTCCAGGAGCTCAAGGAGGCGCTCGGCAAGCTCCAGCTCAACGACGCCTCGCTGGTCTGGGAGCCGGAGTCCTCGGCGGCGCTCGGCTTCGGCTTCCGCTGCGGCTTCCTCGGGCTGCTCCACATGGAGATCGTCCAGGAGCGGCTGGAGCGCGAGTCGGGGCTCTCCCTGATCGCCACCGCGCCCACCGTCGAATACCGCGTGCGGATGCGCAACGGCGACGTCATCGCCGTCGACAACCCCGAGATGCTCCCCGACCCGACCCACATCGAGGCCATCGAGGAGCCGCGCACCAAGGCCACGGTGATGGTGCCGAAGGCGTATGTCGGCGCCATGATGGAGCTCTGCCAGGAGCGTCGTGGCGAGTTCGTCGACATGCAGTACCAGGCCGGTGACCGGGTGGTGCTCAGCTACGACCTCCCCCTCGGCGAGATCATCCACGACTTCTACGACCAGCTGAAGTCGCGGAGCAAGGGCTACGCCTCCCTCGACTACGAGATGAACGGCTTCCGCGCCGAGAGGCTGGTCAAGCTCGACGTGCTGGTGACCGGCCAGCCGGTCGACGCGCTGAGCATGATCGTCCACCGCGACAAGGCCCACGAGCAGGGCCGCAGGCTGGTGGAGCGGCTCAAGAAGCTGATCCCCCGCCAGCTCTTCGAGGTGCCCATCCAGGCGGCCATCGGCGGCAAGATCATCGCCCGCGAGACCGTCTCGGCGCAGCGCAAGGACGTCATCGCCAAGTGCTACGGCGGCGACATCACCCGCAAGCGCAAGCTGCTCGAGAAGCAGAAGGAGGGCAAGAAGCGGATGAAGCGGGTCGGCAACGTCGACATCCCGCAGGAGGCCTTCATGGCCGTCCTGCAGCTCGACGAGTAGGCCCATGCCACGCGCCCAGAAGAAGCGAGCGGCACGGATGGCCACCGCCCCCGGGGCGGCGGCCGGGCCGCCTCGCGCGCGCCGCCCGGCGACCGCCCGGGCTGCCGCCGCCCCGCCGGACGCCGCCGATCCCTCCGAGCCGCAGCCCTGGTCGGCGCGCTCGCTGCTCATCCTCGCCGGGCTGGTCGCCGCCCTCCAGGTGCCCCTCGCCGTGCTCGACCTCGCCCGCGACGGGCACCGCTACGGCTTCCTGGTCTACCTGGTGGTGGCCCTGGCCCCGGTGTCGCTGCTGCAGCAGGCGCAGCTGCTCGCCGCCTACGTCATCGCCATGCCGGTGGCCAGGCGGCTGGCCCGCGAGAGCCGGCCGATGCGCGTCTTCGAGACCCTCTCGGTGGCGGCGATCGTGCTCATCCTGCTCTCCAGCCTGTGGCAGCTCGCCCTCCACCTCGGCGGCGGGCACGGGGTGGGGGAGGCCGGCCAGGTGCACGCCGGCGCCCTCGCCGGCGGGGCGCTGGCCGACGTCGCCGCCCTGGTGGCCGGAAGCCTCCTCTACCCGTCCCTCTACCGCCGCTTCTGGATGCCCCGGCGGAGGCTGCGCCGGTGACCACTGAGGTGCGATCCCTCTACGTCCACATCCCCTTCTGCGAGCGCAAGTGCGAGTACTGCGACTTCGCCTCCGTGGCGGGCCGGCGGGGCGAGGCCGCCTACGTCGAGGCGCTCCGCTCCGAGATCCGCCGTACCGCCACCGCGCTTCCCGGCACGGTGCTCGACACCGTCTTCATCGGCGGAGGCACCCCCGGTCTCATCGAGCCGGCGCGGCTGGGGGCGGTGCTCGACGAGGTGCGCTCCGGATTCGAGCTCACCGCCGGCGCCGAGGTCACCATCGAGGCCAATCCCTCCAGCACCAGCGCCGAGCGCGCCGCCGCGTGGCGCGAGGCGGGCTGCACCCGGGTCTCGCTGGGGGTGCAGAGCCTCGAGCCGGACGTGCTCGCCTTCCTCGGCAGGGTGCACGGCCCGGAGCGCGCCCTGGCCGCGGTCGGCGAGGTGCGCGCCGGGGGCTTCGAGCGGATCAGCTGCGACCTGATCTACGCCGTTCCGGGTCTCGACGACAGCCACTGGGAGGCCACCGTCGAGCGCCTGCTCGAGCTCGACCCCGGCCACCTCTCCTGCTACGAGCTCACCGTCGAGGCGGGCACTCCGCTGCACCGCTCGGTGGCGCGCGGCGCCGTGCGGGTGGTCGACGCCGACACCGCGCTCCGCCAGCACTGGATCGCCGTTGACCTCGCCGCCGGCGCCGGCTACCGGCAGTACGAGGTGAGCAATCTCGCACGCCCGGGGGCGGAGTGCCGTCACAACCTCGTGTACTGGGGCAACCGCCACTACCTCGCCGCCGGCTGCGGCGCCCATGGCCACCTGCCCCCGGAGGCGGCCCGGGCGCTCGGCCTGGTCGACGACCCCGGCGACGCGGTGGCGGTCCGCTACTGGCACGTGCGCAGCCCCGACCGCTTCACCGCCCTGATCGACGCCGGTCGCCTTCCCGTGGAGGGCACCGAGCTGGTGGGGGCCGCCGCTCACGAGGCCGAGCGGGTGATGGTCGGCCTCCGGCTCGCCGAGGGGGTGCGGCTGGCGGGGGAGGGCGCGCACCGGGAGGCGGCCGCGCTCGCCGGCCGCGGCCTGCTGGAGTGGGACGGCGGCACCGCACGCGCCACCCGTCGCGGCCAGGAGGTGCTCAACGCGGTGGTGGAGCGGCTGGTCGAGTCCCGCTGACCTCACGGTCCGATGGCGTGCTCGGATCACACGATGCGGATCGGTCACGACTCTCTCGCGGCGCCGCCGGGCGGCCGGAGTGTCCCGCACGATACGGCCAGCATGGACAGCTCACCCGTTCACCGGCCTCCCCCCGCCGCGATCGTGTCCGCCCTGGTGCGCGCCGGCGTCTCCCTGGACACGGCCATGGCGATGGAGCGCTGGAAGGCCCAGGAGGTGCTCGACCTGCTCGGCGCCGCCCTCTCGCCGGTGCGCGGCGGAGGCGAGGAGGGCGCGGCGCCGCCGGCGTGATAGAATTGGCACTCGGTGCTGGTGAGTGCCAATCGGGGGTTCGGGCGCGGCGGCGCCGGACGCGCCGGGCAGTGGCGGCGGGGGGCGGCTCCCAGCTGAGGGACGACGACCGTGGACTTCGAGCTGACCCTCGATCCTCGTAAGCAGCAGATCCTCAAGGCGGTGGTCTCCGACTACACCGAGACGGGGGTGCCGGTGGGGTCGGTGGCGCTCGCCATCAAGCACCTCGGCTCCTGGTCGTCGGCGACCATCCGCAACGAGCTCTCCACCCTGGTCGAGATCGGCTACCTGCTCCAGCCCCACGCCTCGGCGGGACGCATCCCCTCCGATCGCGGCTACCGCTACTACGTCGACTTCCTGATGGAGGAGGAGCAGGTCAGCGCCGCCGTGCGCCGCCAGGTCGACCCCGTCTTCCCCACCCGGCCGGCCGCGGTCGAGGAGCTCCTCGAGGCGGCGGCGATGGTGCTCGCCCTGGTCACCGACGCGGTGAGCATCGTCACCGGGCCGCGTGCCCTGGGAGCGCGGCTCAAGCACCTCGACGTGGTCTCGCTCGACTCCGAGCACGCCCTGCTGATCGTGCTCCTCGAGGGCAACCTCCTACAGCAGCACGTGTTCCCGCTCAGCGTCCAGACCGACCAGGAGACCCTGAGCCGGATCTCCGCGGAGTTCAATCGCACCCTGCGCGGCCTCGACCCCGACGCCATCGAGGCGCTGCCGCCCCTGCCCCGGGACGACGCCGCCACCGCCACCCTCCGCGCCGAGATCGTCGCCCACGTGCTCCTGGTGATGCGCTCCGACGGTGCCGGCGAGGACACCGTGGTCATCCATGACGGGGTGCGCAACCTGCTCCGCCAGCCCGAGTTCGGCGACGTGATGCGGCTGCGGCAGGTGCTCGACATCGTCGAGGAGGAGCGCGCCCTCGGCCAGCTGCTCTCCTCGCTCGCCCTCGGCAAGGCGGTGCAGGGGGTGCACGTGGTCATCGGCGCCGAGACCGAGGTGGAGCAGCTCCGCGGCTGCAGCCTGGTTTTGACCACCTACCGTGCGGGGGACGCTGCTCGTGGCACCATCGGGGTGCTGGGTCCCACCCGCATGCGCTACTCGCAGGTCTCACCGCGGGTCAGGTATGTCTCG
>JAXDLS010000513.1:0-4653 GCA_034666485.1 Chloroflexota bacterium | reverse complement strand
CCAGGCGATGGTGGCGGCGGCCGGGTTCCACGATGCCGTGACCACCGTCGTCGGCGCCACCGAGGAGCCGCGCCAGCAGCTCACCCTGAGCCGGGTGCGGATCGACGGCGGCGACAGCCTCGCCACCATCGCCACCAAGGTGCTGGCCCCGCTCGGCCTCCGCGCGGCGGGGGCGGCCATCCTGCCCTCGGCGACCGGCCTCGCCGAGCGCGCTCTCGGAGCGCCCTACTAGTCGATCAGGTGATAGCGCGGTTGCGGCATATCGTGCAGGGCTGCTAGGGTGGGCCGCTCGTGACCACTCCCAGGAGACGGACATGAGCCCTCTTCCGACATCGCCGCGCGCCCCGAGCCCGGTCACCGCCCGGCCCGGGCGGCGATCGCAACGCGGCCAGAACTCGGCCTCGACGATCGCGGGGATCGCCGCCATGATCACCGCCGTGGGCGGCACCGTCGGCATCCTCTACCAGACCGGCGTGATCGGCAATCACACCTCCGCGCCGGCGACGATGCCGTCGACCGGCGCCTCCCCCTCCCCCTCGCCCAGCGCCAGCGCCTCGCCCTACGTCACCGAGACCCCGGGAACCACCGCGTCGCCGAGCCCGGGATCGTCGCCGACGCCGAGCCCCACCCCGACCCCCGGCACCACCCCCACCCCCGGTGGAGGCGGGATCCTCTTTCACTGAGAGGGCGCGGGGAACCACGGCGACGGCGTCTTCGCGGAGCGTCCCGCCAGCCCGATCGACCCGCTCCCAGCACGCCCGGCGCGGCGGCGCACCGCTCAGCGGGCGGTGGGGGCGGGGAACTCGCTGCGGCGGTAGAGGGCATGCAGTCGCAGGCCGGCGGCGGCGAGCGCGGCCGCGCCTCCCTCCTCGCGATCGACCAGGGCGAGCGCCTCGACCACCTCGGCGCCGGTGGCGCGCACCTGCTCCATGGCGGTGAGGAAGCCGGCGCCGGTGGTGACCACGTCGTCGACCAGCAGGCAGCGGTCGTCGGGGCCGAGGGAGGGACCCTCGATCGCCCTGCCGGTGCCGTGCTGCTTGACCTCCTTGCGGACGAGGAAGGCGCGCAGCGGCATCGGGTCGGTGCCGCTCAGCGCCACCACCCCGGCCGCGATGGGATCGGCGCCGAGGGTCAGCCCTCCCACCGCGTCCACGCCCAGCTCGCGGCAGCGGTCGAGGACCAGGCTGGAGACGAGGTGGAGGCCCCGCCCTTCCAGCGTCACCTGCTTGCCGTCGAAGTAGAAGTCGCTGCGGCGGCCGCTGCTGAGCAGGAAGTCGCCGTAGCGGAAGGAGCGGCGGTGGAGCAGCGCCTGGAGCTCGTCGCGGAGCGCCTGGTGGGTCACGCGGTGCTGTCGGGGGACCAGCGCAGCACCGGCCGGCGTGCCGCCTGCACCTCGTCGACGCGCTCGACCGGGGCGTTGTGCGGCGCCGCCTGGACGGAGCCGAGGTCGGCCACGGCCTCGGCCACGATCGCCGCGAGGATCTCGGCGAGCCCGTCGAGGCTGCGCCGCGACTCGGTCTCGGTGGGCTCGAACATCATCGCCTCGGGCACCGTGGTGGGGAAGTACACGGTGGGCGGGTAGACGCCGAAGTCGATCATCCGCTTGGCCACGTCCATCGCCCGGAGGCCGGCGACCCGGCCGCCGCGGGTGGTGGCGACGAACTCGTGCATCGTCGGCGCGTCGACCGCCATCCCGAAGAGGCCGCGCAGCCGCGCCTGGAGGTAGCGGGCGTTGAGCACCGCGTCGCGGGCCACCTCGGGCAGGCTGTCGCCGTAGGCGCGGATGTAGGCGTAGGCGCGCACCAGCATGCCCACGTTGCCGTGGAAGGCACGCACCTTGCCGATGCTCCGCGGACGGTCGTCGTCGAGGAAGAACCGGTCGCCCTCCCGCTCCACCGTGGGCGCGGGGAGGAGGTCGACGAGCGCCGCCGCCACCCCCACCGGGCCCGCCCCCGGACCGCCGCCGCCGTGCGGGGTCGAGAAGGTCTTGTGGAGGTTGAGGTGGACGACGTCGAATCCCATGTCGCCGGGCCGGGCGATGCCCACCAGGGCGTTGAGGTTGGCGCCGTCGTAGTAGAGGAGCGCGCCGGCCTGGTGGGCGGCCTCGGCGATCTCCAGGATGTCGGTCTCGAACACGCCGAGGGTGTTGGGGTTGGTCATCATGATCGCGGCCACGCTGCCGTCGAGGTGGCGGCGCAGGTCGGCCACGTCGACGGTGCCCTGGGCGGTGCTGCCCAGCGTCACCACCTCCAGCCCGCTCATCCCCGCCGAGGCGGGGTTGGTGCCGTGGGCGCTGTCGGGGACGAGCACGCGGGTGCGCCCGGCGTCGCCGCGGGCCGCGTGGTAGGCCTGGATCATCCGCAGGCCGGTCCATTCGCCGTGTGCGCCGGCGGCGGGCTGCAGCGTCATCCGCGCCATGCCGGTGATCGCCGCGAGGAGCCGCTCCAGCTCCCACATCAGCTCGAGCGTGCCCTGGACGTCGGCGGTGTCCTGGTAGGGGTGGAGGTCGGCGAAGCCGTCGAGCCCGGCGAGCTGCTCGTCGACGATCGGGTTGTACTTCATGGTGCAGGAGCCCAGCGGGTACATCCCCTGGTGCAGGTTGTGGTTGCGCCGGGCGAGGCGTCCGAGGTGGCGGGCGAGCACCGGTTCGGCCACCGCGGGGATCGCGGCGGGGGCGCGGCGCAGCAGCCGCGACGGCAGCAGCTGGTCGAGCGGCGGGACCGGCACGCCCGCGGCGGGCACCAGCGGGGCGGCGTCGAGGTCGCCCCCGAGCTCGAAGACGACCGGGTCGGGACCGGCCCAGGCGGCCTCGGGCGGCTCGGCGCCGGCGGGCGGCAGGCCGTGACCGGTGGCGGTGCTCATGCGACCTGCGCCCGCGACAGCGCGGGGACCAGCTCGCGAGCGGCGGCGAGGTAGCGGTCGATCGCCGCCGGGGAGGTCGTCTCGGTGCAGCACACCAGCAGGTGGTCGTGGAGACGGTCGTCCACCCGCCCGAGGGGGAGGCCGGCGACGATGCCCCGCTCGCGCATGCGCGCCGCCAGGGCGGCGGCGTCGCCGGGCACCCGCACCGCGAACTCCCAGAGGTAGGGCGCGGCGGGGTGGGCGAGCTCGACCCCCGCGAGGCCGGTGAGGCCGGCGGCGAGGTGGTGGGCGCGGCGGGCGCTCACCTCGGCCACCGCGCGCATGCCGCCCGCGCCCATGTGGGCCATGTAGACGGTGGCGGCGAGCGCCATCAGCGCGTGGTTGGTGCAGATGTTGGAGGTGGCCTGCTCGCGGCGGATGTGCTGCTCGCGGGTCTGCAGGGTCAGGGTGAAGGCGCGCCGCCCGGAGCGGTCGCGGGTCATCCCCACCAGCCTGCCCGGGAGCCGGCGCACCAGCGCCTGCCTCGCCGCCATGAAGCCGACGTGCGGGCCGCCGAAGGAGGGCGGGATGCCCAGCGGCTGGCCGTCGCCGACGGCGATGTCGAAGCCCGCCTCCCCCGGGGGCAGCAGCGCCGCGCAGGCGATGGGGTCGACATGGGCGATGGCCAGCGCCCCCGCGGCGTGGGCCGCCTCGGCGAGCTCGCCCAGGCTCTCCAGCGTGCCGAGGAAGGTGGGCTGAGCGACCAGCAGGGCGGCGTGCTCGCCGCCGAGGCGGGCGGCCACCTCGGCGGCGTCGCTGAGGCCGCCGTCGAGCTCGATGCCGTCGACGGCGACCCTGCGGGCCCGGGCGTAGGTGTCGATCACCCGGCGCACCTCGGGGTGCACCCCCGCCGAGACCGCCACCCGGTTGCGGCCGGTGTGCGCCACCGCCATCAGCAGCGCCTCGGCGGCGGCGGTGGCGCCGTCGTACATCGAGGCGTTGGCGACGTCGAGCCCGGTCAGCGCGCAGATCATCGACTGGAACTCGAAGATGGTCTGCAGGGTGCCCTGCGAGGCCTCCGCCTGGTACGGGGTGTAGGCGGTGTAGAACTCCGGCCGCGCCACCGTCGCGCGCACGATCGCGGGGATGAAGCGGCGGTACACCCCGGCGCCGAGGAAGGCGTCGAGGCCGCCCAGCGGCCGGTTGCGCGCCGCCAGCCGGCTCAGCTCCTCGACCAGCTCCTGCTCGCCGAGCGGGGGAGGCAGCTCCAGTGGCGGGTTGCGCAGCGCCGCGGGGACGGAGCTGAAGAGGTCGTCCGCCGAGGCGGCGCCGACCACCTCCAGCATGGCGCGGCGGTCGGTGTCGTCGAGCGGGAGGTAGCCCATCGCCCCAAGTATGCCGCGCGGCGCCGTGCCGGCCGGCGCCATGCCGGCCGGCGCCCGGACCGGTGGTATTCTGAGGCCAATGGCGAAGCGCAACACCGTGTCCATCGACGACGTCCTCACCGCGGTCGAGACCGCCCGCGACAAGGTGATGGCGGACGAGGTCAAGCAGCTCATCAAGCTCGGGCTGCCCAAGAACGTCGCCCTCAAGATGGTCGCCGAGCGCTACCGCCAGCGCGGCGAGGGCGACGAGGGCGAGCAGGGCGAGGGCGGCCAGTCGCCCTGGCCCGACATGGGCTAGCCTCCGGGGCGGGGGAACTGCCGGGCCAGGACGGCGTCGAAGGCGCGGTCCGGGAGCACGGCGTGGAGGCCGATCATCAGCCGCGCGCCCGCGGTCACCACGTAGCGGGCACGCGGTCGCCGCGCCGAG
>JAXDLS010000512.1:0-2523 GCA_034666485.1 Chloroflexota bacterium | reverse complement strand
GCGGCGCCGAGCCACTCGTCGATGGTGCTCGACAGGCCGCGCTTCAGCAGCACCGGCCGGTCGACCTTGCCGAGCTCGCGGAGCAGGTCGAAGTTCTGCATGTTCCGCGCGCCCACCTGCAGGATGTCGGCGGCCTGGGCGAGGCGGTGCACCTGCTCGACCGCCATCACCTCGGTGATGATCGGCAGCCCGGTCTCCCGCCCCGCGGTGACGAGCAGCTCGAGCCCGCTCCAGCCGAGGCCCTGGAACGCATAGGGCGAGGTTCGCGGCTTGAACACGCCGCCGCGGAGCACGTGGGCGCCCTGGTCGCGCACGAACCGGGCGGTGGCGCCGATCTGGTCCGCGCTCTCCACCGAGCAGGGTCCGGCCATCACCGCGAACCCGGCGCCGCCGATGAGCAGCCCGCCCGCCTGCACCACCGTGTCCTCCACCCGGGAGGCGCGGTCGACCAGGCGGTGCTTGGAGCGGCGCACCGGCGGGCGCTCGGTGGCCACCACGGCCTCGAGCGTCTCCACCGCCGACTCCTCCGGCCGGACCCCGGGCAGCTGCCCCGGCTGGGCGTGCTCGCGCAGCGCCTTGGCCGGATAGCTGCCCAGCACCTTGATGTACGGGGCGGACGACCGCAGCTCGTCGAGCGCGGCCGCGGTGCGGGGCTCGGCGACGTTGCCCTCGAAGTCGAGGAAGAACATGTACTCCCACGGCTTTCCCGGACGGGGACGCGACTCCAGCTTGGTCATCGAGTGTCCGCTGCCGGAGAGGATCTCCAGGCAGCGCAGCAGCGCCCCCTCCTCGTGGCGGGTCACCAGGATGAGGCTGGTCTTGCAGGGGATGCGCGGATCCACGGCCACCGGGGTGCGCGAGAGCACCACGAAGCGGGTGTAGTCGGCGTCGCTGTCGGAGATGCCGTGGCGGAGGATGGCGAGCCGGTTCGCCGCCGCGGCCTCCGGCGACCCGATCGCGGCGGCGCCGGCGTCGCCCGCGGTGGCGACCGCGCGCATCGCCTCGGCGCTGTCCAGACAGGTGGTGGTCGCCACCTGCGGCAGCGTCTGCAGGAACTGCGCGCACTGCTCCAGCGCCTGGGGCTGCGCCAGGATGCGGCTCAGCGAGGCGAGCGGCACCACGTCGGGGGCGGCGAGGCAGTGGTCGACCTTCCAGGTCTCCTCGCCGACGATGAACACCGCCTGCTCGCGCAGCAGGGCGTAGACCTCGGTGATGCTGCCCGCGCTGGTGTTCTCGATGGGCACCACCGCCAGCTCCGCCTCGTCCGCGAGCAGCGCGGCGACGGCGGCGCGAAAGGTCGGGTGCCCGACCAGGTGGGCCTCGAGCGCGCGGCCGGCGACGAACTTCTGGGCGGCGAGGTGGCCGGTGGAGTGCTCGACACCCTGGAAGGCCAGCCGCACCCGCCCGGCGTCCTCGCCGGTGAGCTGCGCCGACTGCTGGGAGACGGCGTGGCTGATGATCTCCTGGAACACCCGCCGCACCAGGTTGGCCGACACCCCCAGCTGGCGGGCGGTGGCCTCCACCGCCTCGAGCACCCGCCGCTCGCGCTCCACGTCCTGGATGGTGGACGCGCTCCTCTCCTTGGCCCTCCCGATCTCGCCGACGAGGTCGAACCGCTGCGCGATGAGCCGGACGAGCTCGGTGTCGACGTCGTCCAGCCGGCCCCGGAGGGTGTCGATCTGATCGGTGGTCATCGACAGCAGCTTACCGGTCGGAGCTCGGCCGGCAGGCGGCCCGGTGGGGGTGCCTGCGCGACGCACACGGCGGCGTATAACTCGACACCATGACCATGGCCCCCGGGCTCGGCGCCGAGTTCGCCGGCTATCGCATCGAGGCGATCCTCGGGCGAGGCGGTGTCGGCCTCGTGTATCTCGCCGAGGACCTCAACCTGCCCCGGCGGGTCGCGCTGAAGATCCTCCGCGCCGAGTACGCCGAGGATCCGCAGTTCCGCGAGCGCTTCGTGCGCGAGTCGCGGCTGGCGGCGTCGCTCGATCACCTCAACATCGTCCCCATCTACAGGGCGGGCGAGTCCGGCGGCGTGCTCTACATCGCGATGCGCTACGTCGAGGGCACCGACCTGCGCCGGCTGCTCGCAGCCCAGGGTCCGCTCGACATCGACCGCGCCATCGGGATCCTCGCCCAGGTGGGCAGCGCCCTCGACGCCGCCCACGCACGGGGGCTCTGCCACCGCGACGTGAAGCCGGCCAACATCCTGGTCACCCCGGGGAGCCACGACACGCCCGACCAGGCCTACCTCGTCGACTTCGGCATCACCAAGCGGACCAGCACCGCCGGGCTCACCCAGGCCGGGCAGTTCGTCGGCACCCTCGACTACGCCGCGCCCGAGCAGATCCGAGGCGAGCCCATCGATGCGCGCACCGACGTCTACTCGCTGGGCTGCGTCCTCTACGAGTGCCTCGCCGGGGCGCGGCCGTTCGACCGTGACAGCGAGCTCGCGGTCCTCTTCGCGCACCTCAACGACCCACCGCCTCGCCTGACGGACCTCCGGCCCGACTTGCCGTC
>JAXDLS010000511.1:0-4032 GCA_034666485.1 Chloroflexota bacterium | reverse complement strand
GTAGTAGGACATTGCGGTGGCGCAGGACCGGCGTCAGCGGGCTGGCGGATCTGCTGGCCGGGCGTAGCGCTCGACGAGCGGGTTTCCCCGCAGCTCCCACAGCTGGTTCTTGCACCACCACGAGTACGCGTCGGCCACGTCCGCCTCGGCAGCACGAACGAAGTCCTCCCAGCGAACCCACTCGAAGGCCTCCACCTCGCCGGGATTCAGGCGCGGCACGCCGGCGGCGCGAGCGACGAAGACTGGACAGAACTCGTGCTCGACGATCCCCTGAAAGGCCGGCGCCCGGTAGATGTGCCGCGGGAGGACGGCCCTCACATCGGAGGCCGTCATCCTCAGCTCGTACTCCAGGCGCCGCTCCACCGCAGCCGTCAGACTCTCGCCCGGTGCGGGATGGCCGCAGACGGTGTTGCTCCAGACGCCGGGCCATACCTGCTTCCTCGAGGCGCGCCGGGTGGCCAGGAACCGGCCCTCCTCGTCGAACACGTAGCAGGAGAAGCCGAGGTGCAGCGGCGTGTCGGCGTGATGCACCGACCCCTTCTCGGCCGTGCCGATCGCCCGCCCGGTCTCGTCGACGAGCACGATCAGCTCCCGTTCCTCCGCGCCCACCGCCACGACCGCTACTCGCGCGGGCGGGCGATCTCGACGTTCTCGAGGACACCGAGCGCATCGGGAACGAGGATCGCGACCGAGTAGTAGGCGCTGACCAGGTAGGACATGATCGCCTTCTCGTCGATCCCCATGAAGCGGACCGAGAGGCTGGGCTCGTACTCGTCGGGGATGCCCGTCTGGTGGAGGCCGACGACGCCCTGGTTGTCCTCACCGATCCGGAGGGCGAGGATCGAGGAGACGTGCCCGTCGGTGATCGGGATCTTGCTGCAGGGGAAGATCGGCACGCCCCGCCACGCGGGCACCATGTTGCCGTTGACGTCGACGCTGGTCGGGTAGATGCCACGGCGGTTGCACTCGCGGCCGATGGCGGCGATGGTCCGGGGATGGGCGAGCAGGAACCGGGTGTTGCGCCGCCGGGAGAGGAGGTCGTCGAGGTCGTCGGGGGTGGGCGGCCCGTGGTGGGTCTGGATCCGCTGGTCGTAGTCGGCGTTGTGCAGGAGCCCGAACTCCGTGTTGTTGATCAGCTCGTGATCCTGGCGCTCGCGCAGCGCCTCGATGGTCAGGCGGAGCTGGTGCTCCAGCTGATTCATCGGCTCGTTGTAGAGATCGGCGACGCGGGTGTGCACCCGCAGCACGGTCTGGGCGACGCTCAGCTCGTACTCCCGCGGGGTGACCTCATAGTCGACGAAGGTGCCGGGAAGGTCCGGTTCTCCATCGTGGCCCGACGCCACCTCGATGTCGGCCTCGCCGTGCCGGTTCTGTGGCTTCGTCCCGTTCGACAGCGGCAGCCGTGCCTTGTCGAGCAGGAGCTCGTACCGGCCCGCGAGGGTCTGAAAGTCCTGCCTCGACAGCGACATGATCGTGCACGGGGTGACCGCCTTCGCGCTGAAGTCCCAGACGCCGCCAGTCTCGATCAGCGCCTCCTGACCGAAGTGATCACCGTCCGCCATCATCCCCAGCACCGTGTGATCACCGTACTTCGCCGTCCCGAGCCGGTTCACCTTCCCGTGGGCCACGAGGATGAGCTGGTCGGCACTCTGTCCCGCCTCGACGATCAGATCACCGGTGGCGACCTCACGCTGCACGAACCGCCCCGCCAGCGCGTCCAGCACCGCCGGCTCGTCGAGGTCGCTCAACAGCGGGATCTCGCACAGGGTGGGCGAGAGGACCTCGAGGTCGCCCGCGGTCTTGACGAAGCCGACCCGCCCGCGCCCCACGGCGTGGCTCAGGCGGCGGTTGACGCGGTAGGTGCCCCCGGAGACCTGCACCCATGGCAGCATCCGCAGCAGCCAGCGGGAGGTGATTCCCTGCATCTGCGGCGCGGTCTTGGTGGTGGTCGCCAGGTTCCGGGCGGCTCTGGTGCTCAGGCTGAGCCGGGATCTCTCCTCGGCACTGTCGACGGGCGTATCGATCGACATCGACTGGTCCTCCAGATGCTGGTGTGACCTGCTTCCCTACGGGGTCGTACGAGGCGGACTGCCGCCGCCAGGCTCGAGAGACGATCCGACACGGGCGGCGGACGTACCCAGACCGGTGGGGCCGGCGAGCGACCGTCTCGGTGCCGCGGTGCTGCGCAACCGGGACTCCCGGTAGCGCAGCTCGGCGTCCCGGTAGCGACCCGTCTCCTCGTGCCAGTTCAGCACGCCGGCCATCCAGTCCTGGAGACCGCCGACGTATCCGTTCAGCGTCTCGCGGGTGGTGCCGTCCAGGACGAGCTCATCGAACAGCGCCGGCAGCTCGGCGGCGACGATGTGCTCGAACTGGCGGATCCGAGAGGTCATCAGGTCGTTCACCACCTCGATGGCGCGCTGCGCATCGCAGTCGAGGAAGTGCTGGATGACCAGCACGCCGTTGTGGAGCTCACCCTCGACCTCCACCTCCTTGCGGTAGGAGAAGATGTCGTTGGTGAGGCAGGCGAAGTCTGCCGCCGAGTTCACCAGCTCCCACATCGGCCGGGTGCGGCTGATCGCGGACGGGATCTCCCGGCCGGGGGTCACCTGCCGCAGCGTCATGGTGAGATCCGACCCGAATGTCCTGCGGCGCATCTCCACATAATCGACCGGGTCGGGAATCCGATGCTGCATGTGGTTGGCGAGCTCCCAGAGCCAGCTGGCGGTCATGTCCTCGACAGCGCGGCGGACGCGGCGCCGGGCGCTCGCCGGCATGGGCGAGGCGGTGCGCGACCACAGGTCGGCGAGGCCGCGCTCCACCGCGTTGACCGGCGGCGGAATCGGGGTCAGGTCGAGCGGCATGAACGTCGAGAGCCGAGCGTTGAACACCTTCGCTCCCGCCATGTCCCGCGTGTTTCCGAACACCATGGGGAAGTAGTCGTCTGCATACGTCCCCCAGGTGAGCCAGCCCGAGGACAGGTCCAGCTCGGGGCCGGATGCGTCGGGATGGATCGCTGCGGCGCAGAGCGGGAAATCGAAGCTGTCGAGCTGGTGCTCGTCCCAGAGGGCGAAGCCGGACACCCCGGGTATCGGGCCGAACATGCCCATCCGGCGCGCCCACTGCATGCAGTGCTGCCGGGCGCGGTCCAGGTGCGGGCTCAGTCGCGTCGGGAAGGGCATGGAGAACTCGGGAAGGGCCAGCGGGCCCACCGCCTGGTACGGAACGTGGGTGAAGCTCCGGATTCCCTGCAGCCCGAGAGTGCGCGCTGAGAGGCGAATGCGCGCGCTCGAGGTCCCGAGCCCTGTGGGCCCGCCGAGCAGGCCCACCCGCGCCCCGGAGGCGGTCGCTCCCCGGTTCATGTAGCGGCTCGACCGCATGTGCCACTCATGACCGCCCGACTGCCAGTCCTGCAGCCCCCTGACGTAGGCCAGGACGCTGAGGCGGGACAGCGGGTCCAGGCCGTAGTCCTCGAAGAGCGGAGGCAGCTCGGTGAGAGCGGTGTTCTCGAACAGATGCAGACGGGAGGTCAGCAGGTCGTTGACGAGGTCGGCCGCATGCTGGGCGTCGATGCCGAAGAACCGCTCGGTCACCAGCACGCAGTTGTTGATCTCGCCCTCCCGCTCGGTCTCCCGCTGGTAGGAGAAGATGTCGTTGCGCAGGTGCACCGCGTCGGCAAAGGTGTCGGTCAGCACCCGGATCGGCCGAGTCGCAGCGATCGGCTGCGGGATCTCAGCCGCGACGGCGTGCTCGACCAGGCACGCCGACCAGGGCGCGCCACCGACCTTGCGACGCATCTCGATGTACTCGATGGGATTGGCCACCCTGGCATGGTTGATGTTGGAGAGCTCCCACAGCGACTCGTTCAGGAGATCGCGGGTGGTGTCGGCGAAGCGGCGCCGCCAGTGCGGAGACAGCGGGGACGCGGTGCGAGCCCACAGGTCCCCCAGGCCGGCCTCCACCGGGTTGGTCGGCGCCGGCGGTGCGGCGGACGGGTCCAGCGGCATGAACTCCGACAGCCGGTCGAGATAC
>JAXDLS010000510.1:0-3157 GCA_034666485.1 Chloroflexota bacterium | reverse complement strand
CCCGGCCACCTGGCCGGCGACCCGTGCGGTCGGGCTACCGGCGCCGGCGCGGCCCGGACGGCGCCGGGCGCCTCCCTGGGCGCCCTGCCGCCGGCGGCCGCCCGCTCCGCCGCAGGGCGAGCAGGGTCCCGCCGAGAAGCAGCACCGCGCCGGCGGCGAGGACGACGATGACCGCGTCGCCGCCGCCGCCCGGTGACGGCCCCGGAGCGGCGACCAGCGCGACATCGCCGAGACCGGCCGCGTCGGCGGCGTAGGAGTCGCCCGCCAGCGCCCCCAGCGGCTGGGTGTCGAGCCGGGTCCAGGTGCCGGCGGCGAAGCGCTCCACGATGGGCCCGCCGAAGCCCGCGGGACCACGCAGCACCACCGTCACCGTGCGTCCCGGCCGCACCGCGAGGGGCGTTCCGGCGGCGGTCACCACGATCCTGTAGACGTTGCCGGCGACCTCGCCACCGATCGGGGCCACCGGAGGAGGGTCCACGGGCGCGATCGTCGCCTCCACCCCGGTCACCCCCGGGGGCACCACGAAGGCACCCTGGGCGGCGAGCAGCTGGGCCTGGGGGGGCATCTCGGCGGTCGCCGGGCTCAGCGCCGGGCTCTGCCCCTCCCTGAGCGGCGCGGTGACGTGGGCGCTCGACGGCCGCGGAGTCGAGCCGAGGCCGGGCGGCGGGTGGAGATAGCGGTACGGCTCGGCGGGTCCGGGGAGGCCCTCGTACATCGGCGGGACCGGGGGCGGCGACGCCTGCCAGGCCAGCGTCAGGAGCACCGCCCCCACCCCGAGCGCCGCCGCGGCGCGGCCGCGTGCGCTGCGTCCCACACCGCAATGGTAGGGACGCGACGGGGCCTTCCCGGCGGGGGCGGGGCGCCGGTCCGGCGGCGGCTCAGGCCAGCCGGGAGAGCTGATCCACCTGGTCCGGAGACAGCTGCAGGGTGGCGCCGGCGACGTTCTCCTCGAGGTGGGCGACCGAGCGGGTGCCGGGGATCGGGAGCATCACCGGGGCGCGGTGGAGCAGCCAGGCGAGGGCGAGCTGCGCCGGGGTGGCGCCGAGCTCGTCGGCCATGGTCTGCAGCGGGCTGCCCGGACGCGCCAGCCGCCCCGTGGCGAGCGGGAACCAGGGGATGAACCCGATGCCCTCGCGCTCGCAGTGGTCGAGCACCGGCTCGTGCTCACGGTCGGCGAGGTTGTAGCGGTTCTGGACGCTGACGACCGGGGCGATGCGCCGTGCCTGCTCGATCTGCTGGACGCCGACCTCGGAGAGGCCGATGTGCCGGACCAGCCCCTCCCGCTGGAGGGCGTGCAGCTCGCCCATCTGGTCCTCGAGCGGCACCTGCGGGTCGATGCGGTGGAGCTGGAAGAGGTCGATGCGCTCGAGCCGGAGCCGGCGGAGGCTCATCAGGCACTGCTGGCGCAGGTACTCGGGCCGTCCCAGGGGATGCCACCGTCCCGGCCCGGTGCGCACGAAGCCCGCCTTGGTGGCGATCACCAGGCCGGCCGGGTAGGGATGGAGCGCCTCCGCGATCAGCTCCTCGCTGACGTGGGGGCCGTAGGAGTCGGCGGTGTCGATGAGGTCGACGCCGAGCTCGACGGCGCGGCGGAGCACCCGGACGGCCTCGCCGCGGTCGGGCGGGTCACCCCAGACCCCCGGTCCGGTGAGCTGCATCGCGCCGTAGCCGAGGCGGTGCACCGGCAGGTCGCCGCCCAGGGCGACGGTGCCGCTCGCGGTCGCGGGACGGTCGATGGTCGGGCGCATGCGGAGTCCTCCGTGACTGACCTGTCCTCGAGCCTAGGAGCGCGGGACCGCCGGGGTCAAACCGGCTCGGCGCCGTTCCTCGCCCGGCACGCGGGCACCCGCTCACCGACCCAGCGGAGGATGTGGGTGCGTCGCAGCATCCATCCCTTCCCCAGCGGGATGCGGCTGAGCACATCCTGCTGGAAGGTGCGGTAGAGGTCGTCGCTGAGGGTGCGGCCGTCGTTCCACCCCGGCTCGGGCTGCTCGCCGAGGGCGTCGGCGAGGAGGGCCAGGGCGAGATCCTGGGGGCTGGGTCCGTCGTAGCCCCAGGCGAAGCCCTCGGGCGACTGGCGGACGATGTGCACCAGCGGTCGCCAGCCGTCGACGGTCACCTCGTGGGTGCCGTCCTCGACGCGGAAGCGGCCGCGGTAGATGCGCTCGCGGGCGCGGGGGCGGTAGTAGGGGCTCTCGGGCGGCGTCTCCATGGGCGCTCCACTCTACGAGCGAACATGTGTTCGCTGCAACCCCCAGCTCCGCCCGCCTGCGAGCGCCAGGTCAGCGGGCGGCCGGCTCCGGGGCGATGCCCTGGTAGCGGCGCAGCACCGTCTCCAGGATGGCGCTGGTGTCCTCCAGCTCGCGGGCCCAGCCGGTCATCACCTCGCGGCCCGCCGAGGTGGTGGCGTAGCAGCGCCGCCCCGGCCCCGCCTCCGATCGCTCCCAGTGCGAGGTGATCAGCCCGCCGTCCTCGAGGCCGTTGAGCGCGCGGTACACGGCGGGCATGTCCCAGCGGACGCTGCCGAACTGCTCGAGCCGCTGGTTCAGCTCGTAGCCGTAGCCGGCCTCCTCCTCGAGCAGGATGAGCAGGCACGGCTGCAGCAGGTTGCGTGGGCGGAACGTCTCCCCGGCGTTCCGCCATGCGTCGCGGTGTTCTCCGCTCATGTGGCGTCCCCTCGTCGGCCGTCCGGCGCCGGCCGCGGTCCCCCGCTCCGCCGGGCTTCGTGGATTCCTTGTTGTTCGAACAACCTGACACCCGCGGACCGATTCGGTCAAGAGCCCGGACACGGGAGAGCGCGGCGAGGACGCGGGTAGGATCCGACCATGACTGCAGCGATCACGGTCGCCGGGCTGCGCAAGAGCTTCGGCCACGTCCGCGCCCTCGACGGCCTCGACCTCAGCGTCGAGACCGGCGAGGTGCACGGCTTCCTCGGTCCGAACGGGGCGGGCAAGTCGACCACCATCCGCATCCTGCTCGGCCTGCTCCGCGCCGACGCCGGCACCGCCCGGCTGCTCGACGGCGATCCCTGGCGGGACGTCACCACCCTGCACCGCCGGCTCGCCTACGTGCCCGGTGACGTCACCCTCTGGCCCAACCTCACCGGCGGGGAGGTCATCGACCTGCTGGGACGGCTGCGCGGCGGTCTCGACCCGCG
>JAXDLS010000509.1:0-3776 GCA_034666485.1 Chloroflexota bacterium | reverse complement strand
CTCGCCGGGCCGCTCGCGGGCACCGCCGCGCAGCCCCAGGAGCAGGCCGGAGAGCACCACGAAGGCGGGCACGCAGAAGCGCGAGGCGAGGTCGACCCACGCCCAGGTGCGGAGGTCCGCGCCACTGTCCTGGAGCGGCCAGTGGCAGGTGTGCACCACCACGACGGCGACCGCGGCGAGGGCGCGGAGCGCGTCGGCCCCCTCCAGCCGGAGCCGCACCGGAGGCGTGCCGGTCGCCTCCCCGTGCGTCGTCGATGCGGCTTCTCTGGCAGTGAGCAAGGAGGGGATGGTACACAGCCGGCGGAGGTGCAGACCTCCGGGCGATCCCGCGAAGATCGCGGAGACGCACCCGGACCCTGGAGGGGAGCCCATGCACGAGATGAGCGACGAGGAGCGGCGGGCCTTCCTGCTCGAGGGCACCCGCACCGGCAGGCTGGCGGTGACCCGCAGGGATGGCAGCCCCTACGTCCTGCCCGTCTGGTTCCTCCTCGACGGCGACGACGTGATCTTCACCACCGGCGCCGACACGGTGCGGGGCCGGGCGCTGCGCCGCGACGGGCGCGCCTCGATGCTGGTCGACGAGGACCGGCCCCCCTACAGCTTCGTGCGCATCGACGGCCACGCGGAGGTCAGCGAGGACCTCGGCGAGATGCGCCGCTGGGCACGGGCGCTGGGGGCGCGATACATGGGCGAGGAGGTCGCCGACCGGTTCGCCGAGCGCAACGCCGGGCCGGGCGAGCTGCTGGTCCGCATCGTTCCCGACCGCATCTCCGCCCAGGCGGACATCGCCGGCTGACCGCCGCCGCCCGGCTCACCCGGGGAGCGGGGGGTCGACCTCCACCTCGGCCCTCTCCGGGGAGAAGGCGACGCATCCCGCCAGCCGCGCCGCCTCGGGCAGCGGGTCGGGGTACTCCCAGGCGACGTCGCGCCCGCCCTCGCCGGCGCCGCGGACGGAGAGGTGCGATGCGGTGCCCTTGTACGGGCAGACGGTCACGGTGTCGCTGGGCTCGAGGAGGCCGGCGTCGACGTCCTCCCGGGGGAGGTAGGCGCGCGGGGGCAGACCGGTCTCGAACACCAGCCGCGGTCGCGACGACTCGGCCAGCACCCGCCCGTCGAGGCTGACCCGCACCCGGCGCCGGCTGGGGCGCACGTCGACTCGGTGGTAGGGGTCGCGGAGGTGCCCGATCACCTCCTCGTCCTCCTCGTACCAGTGGTCGAGGCGCTGCCAGTAGACGGCCGCGTGGCCGCCGATCGGCGGGCACCCGGGCAGCGGGTCCGGATAGCTCCAGACGGCGTTCTCGACGGTGCGGCCGGGCAGCCGGATGGACCGGTAGGAGGCGACGCCCTTGAACGGACAGGTGGTGTGGTGGTCGCTGGCGACCAGGAGATCGGCGCGCAGGTCGGCCTCGGGGACATAGAGGGCGGGGAGCAGGCCGGTCTCGTGGAGGAGCATGCCCCCCTCGGTGTCGAGCAGGGTCTCCCCGCCGATCTCCCCGCGGATGCGGCGGCGGTGGGGCTCCCAGTAGAGCGCGTGCCCGGGGTGCGCGCCGAGATCGAGGTTGGCGACGCCCGCGGGCCTGCCGCTCAGCGGTCCCCCGCCCCGGGTCAACGACATGCCGAGCCCTCCGAACGCCGACGCTGATGCCCCCACGATAGCGGTGGCGGCGGTGCGGCGGCGGGCCCGGACCGTTCATGTTCGTGGTAGAGACTGTTCACCATGGAGAACGGCATGGCCCCGCAGCGCACCGCCGGCTTCCGGCTCGGCATCTACGTGTTCAAGGACGCCGAGATCGTCGACTTCGCCGCCCCCCACGGCGTCTTCTCGGTGGCCCGGCGCTTCGACCCCGAGCTCGACGCCTTCCTCATCGCCGACGCGATGCGCCCGGTGCAGGCCCAGGCGGGGTTCACGGTCATGCCCAACTACAGCTTCGACGACCGCCCGGCGATGGACGCCTTCCTCATCCCCGGCGGGTTCGGCACCCGCCAGGAGCTCCACAACCGCCGGCTCCACGAGTTCGTCGCCTCGCTCCCGGAGAGCACCCTGCTGACCAGCGTCTGCACCGGCTCCTGGATCTACGGGCTGATGGGGCTGCTCGACGGGCTGCCCGCCACCAACCGCAAGGAGCCCGACCGGATCGAGGCCGGCGGCGCCGGGATGGTCCCCCTGGACCGCCTCGCGAAGCTCGCCCCCGCCTGCCGGATCAGCCGTGCCCGGGTGGTCGACGCCGGTCGCATCATCACCGCCGGCGGCATCACCTCGGGGATGGAGATGGGCTTCCACCTGCTCCGCCGCGCCGGCTGGGACGAGCCCCTGATCGCCGAGGTCGCCCGGGTGATGGAGTACTCGGCCGCCTACGACCTCTACCGCGAGGACGTCGAGACGGCGGTGCCCGCTCCGGCGTAACGGCCCGGGGCCGATCTGCGACCATCCGGCGCCATGGCACCACCGCTTCGCGGCGTCCTCGTCCTCGCCCTCGAGCAGGCGGTCTCGGGGCCCCTGGCCAGCCGGCTGCTGCTCGACCAGGGGGCGACGGTGGTGAAGGTCGAGCGCCCCGGCGCCGGCGACTTCGCCCGCCACTACGAGCACCACTCCGCCGGGGTGAGCAGCTACTTCGCCTGGCTCAACCACGGCAAGCAGTCGGTCGCCCTCGACCTCAAGTCCCCGCACGGCCGCGACATCGCCCAGGCGCTCGCGGAGCGGGCGGACGTGGTCGTCCAGAACTACGCGCCGGGGGCGGCCGGCCGGCTCGGTCTGGGACCGCGGCAGCTGCGACGGCGGCGGCCCGAGCTGATCCACGGGTCGATCAGCGGCTACGGCGAGCGGGGCTCGTACACCGACCGCAAGGCGTACGACCTGCTGGTGCAGGCCGAGGCGGGGGTGATCGCCGTCACCGGCGAGCCCGGCCGGCTGGCGAAGGCGGGGGTGTCGCTCTGCGACATCGCTGCCGGCACCGCGCTGGCGACCGGCATCCTCGGTGCGCTGGTGGCACGCGCCGCCGGCCGGGGCGGCGCGACCCTGTCGGTGTCGATGTTCGACGCCACCCTCGACTGGACCGCGCCCACCCTGGGGCTCTACCTCTCCACCGGGGTCGAGCCGGCGCCGGTGGGCCTGCACCACCTCCATGCCGCCCCCTACGGACCATTCCCCTGCGGCGACGGCGGCCTGCTGGTCCTCTGCGCCCAGCACGACCGGGAGTGGCGTGACCTCTGCCTGCGCGCCTTCGACCGCCCCGACCTCGCCGCCGACGAGCGCTTCGTCACCACCGAGGGGCGGATGCGCCACCGCCCCGAGCTCCACGCCGCCATCGAGGCGGTGCTCGCCACCGACCGCGCCGAGAGCTGGGAGCAGCGGGTGGCCGCCGCCGGCCTCGCCTGCGCCCGGCTGCGCAGCGTCGCCGAGGTGGCCGCCCATCCGGTGGTGCGCGAGCGCCACCTGCTCCAGGAGGTGCACACCGAGCAGGGCACGGCGCGAACGCCGGTGCAGCCGATCCGGAGCAGCGCGGCGACCCTCGGCGGCGGTCCCCGCGTCCCCTCGGTCGGCGAGCACACCGACCGCTGGCTGCGCCGGCTCGGCTACACCGCCGGCGAGCGCCGCGACCTCTACCGCACCGGCGCCGCCGCCGCACCCCCGCGATGAGCGAGTCCGGGGTGGTGGTGCCGCCACCCGCGGAGACGGACCACACCCCGGGTGGCCGCCGGGCGCTCGGCAACGCGGTGCTGCTGCTGGTCACCCGCACCATCAGCAGGGTCGTGGTGCTGGTCACCGTGATCATCTC
>JAXDLS010000508.1:0-4205 GCA_034666485.1 Chloroflexota bacterium | reverse complement strand
TGGGTGACGACGGCACCGATGAAGTACACGATGACCCCGGTCGCCGCGGCGAGGCCGAGAGGCGCGACGGCGAGCCCCGCGATCAGGCCGACGGCTCCCGCCAGCTCAGCCGCACCCAGGAACGGGAACCAGTTGAGCGGTACCCCGAGTGCGGTGATACCGGCGACCACTTGCTTCTGCCTGATGAACTTCATCGCCGCCGAGGCGATGAGCATGACCGCGAGGACGATCGAGACGACGGCGGAGGCGACCGACATCTGCACGCTCCTTCGTAAAGCTATAACAGTTGATCAAGCAACCGTATCACAGGAAACGTTCACATGTCAACCGTTGAGGCGTATACTGAGTGCCATGGCATCCGTGAACCAGGAACGGGCTGAGGCGTGGGTCCACCTGCTCCAGGCCAACCAGGTCGTCGAGAACGCTCTTCAGCAGGCCCTCAAGGCCTCCACAGGCCTGTCTCTGACCGAGTTCGAGGTCCTGTCGCGGCTGTCGGTGGCCGGCCGAGATGTGAGGATGGTCGACCTCGCCGGCCTGCTGCTGGTCAGCAAAAGCGGCATCACCAGGATCGTCGATCGGCTCGTGGTCAACAAGCTGGTTTCGCGGGAGGTCCCCCCCGAGAACCGGCGCGTGGTCTTCACGCGCATCACCGCTGCGGGGACGGAGGCGCTCGACCGCGCCCAGGGGGTCTTGCTCGCAACGCTGGAGCAGACCTTTTCACGCCATCTCTCGGACACCGACGTTAGCACGCTTCGCAGGCTGCTTCGCCAGCTCCTCGAGGGCAATGGAGCGTGGGGGGAGGAGCGGTGCTCGATGCACCTCCGCGAAACGAGCGGTGAACCCGGTAGTCCCGGGCGCCGCACCACTCCGTCGGGCAGCCGCTCCCCGCGCTGACCCACCCGGCGGGTGCTGCTGTCGGGTCGCAGTGGGTTCACGCTGTGCCTGCGACCAGCACCTGCCGCCGTGGCGCCGAGGCGGGTCGGAGTGGAGGCGCTGCCGCTACGTCCTCACACGCGATCGGGTCCGAGCCTTCGCTACCGGCTGCGCCGACAGCCCACCGGCGATGAAGCGGACAGCCTTGTCCACGGCCTCCGACCTCCGCGCTGCCGACGAGTGATCGATCGCGGCCGTCTCGAACACGCCCACGATCAGGCCGCTCGCAGCCGACGCGGCCAATGCGATCCGGAACCTGAGCTCGTCGCGTGGCACGTCCGGGAGCCTGTCGGCCAGCAATCCCAGAAACAGGGCCTCCGATTCCGCCTGGGTCCGTAGGCCCAGATCCCGCAACGCCGGTGAGCCACCGCTGACAACGAGCGCCATGATGCGGGGGAGGAGCGACCGACGGCCGCCGGTACGTTCCACCACGGGGCCGAGCCTGGCGCGCACCAGATCCTCGACGCCGCCGCCCGAGGCGGCAACGGCCTCGAGCCCAGCCAGCACCGCGTCGGCGTGGCGTCGCAGCGCCTCCTCGATCACGGCATGGACCAAAGCGTCCTTGGACCCGAAGTGGTAGTTGACCGCGGCGATGTTGGCGCCCGCCGTGCTGGTGATGTCGCGAAGGGAGACGTCGAGGTCGTCCCGCTCGGCCAGGAGGCGCTCGACCGCCGCGATCAAGTTCCGGCGGGTCGACTCGCCGGGTCCGCCGTCGCCTCGCGGCCGCCCGTCTGGGTTCATGGTTCTGATTGAAGCACAAGATTGATGTCGTTGTCAAGCCCGCACCGAGCGTGGGTCATCGGCAAATCGTCGCTTCAAGCTTTCGCTTGACCAGGACCGCCCGGATCGCCTAGGATTCGTACGTCAGATTCAAGCTAGCGCTTTACTATCGGGCCACTCCCGAGTGTGAACCACGACACCACGGCGGGGGGAACGAGTATGAGCATCGGATCGCGCCCTTCGTCCGGGCCCGCCACTGGTGGCGTGGTCGAGAGGCCATCGGTCTCCTCCAGGGTCATTCCAGGACCCTGGACCCGCACCAGCCCCCGGACCGTCCACCGCCCGGCGCGCCGGGCGAACGCGACCGTGCCGCGCGGCGAGACGTCCGCCTCCCCGACCGCTACCGCATCCAGAGAGTCCTCGGCGCCGTCCGCGGAGCGCGGCTGGCTGATGCCCCTGCTCATCGTGATGATCGGCAGCTTCATGGCCGTTCTCGACACCAGCATCGTCAACATCGCCATCCCCACGATGGAGAACCAGCTCGGCGCATCACCCGACCTGGGTGAGTGGGTGGCCACCGGCTACAACCTGGCCCTCGGGGTCGTCGTCCCAACCAGCGGCTGGCTGGGCGATCGTTTCGGGTTGGACCGTGTCCAGAACGTGGCGCTGCTGCTCTTCGTCGCCGGGTCGGCGCTGTGCGGGCTCTCCTCGAGCATCACCATGATGATCGCTTTCCGAATCTTCCAGGCCATCGGAGGCGGCCTGCTCCCCGCGGTCTCGCTGACCATCATCTACCGGCTCGTGCCACCCGCGAAGATCGGGACCGCCATGGGCATCTACGGCTTCGGCACGCTCTTCGCGCCCGCGATCGGGCCGATTCTCGGCGGCCTCCTCGTGCAGTACTCGAGCTGGCGCCTCATCTACTTCATCAACGTCCCCATCGGCATCGTCGGCGCGGTGCTCTGCTACCGGCTGCTGCCGCGCTTCGCGCGGACCGCCGGGCAGCGCTTCGACGTCGCCGGATGGGTGACCATCGGGGCGGGGCTCTTCTCCCTGCTTCTGGCGCTCTCCGAGGGCGAGACGTGGCACTGGACGTCGTACAAGGTCCTCATCCTCCTCGCCGTCGGCGTTCTCAGCCTCGCCCTCTTCGTCGTCGTGGAACTCTCCTCGGAGCAGCCGCTGCTGGACCTGCGGATCTTCGGGAAGGCCGACTTCGCGATCTCTGCGGTGCTGCTCGCGCTCCTGAGCAACGGCATCTTCGCCGGCCAGTACTTCATCCCCCTGTTCCTTCAGCAGGGGGACGGTCTCAGCGCTTTCGATACAGGCCTCACCCTGGTGCCGCCGGTCTTCGTGACGATGGTGATGGTGCCACTGTCGGGTCAGCTGTTCGACCGGCTTGGCGCGCGCTGGCTGGCGGCCACGGGGATCCTGCTCGTCTCCTCCGCCGCGTACCTGATGCATGGGCTCTCCCAGGACACCTCCAGGGACCACGTCATGCTCTGGATGGCGCTTCAGAACCTTGGCGTCGGCCTCGCGTTCATCCCCATCCAGACCGGTTCGATGTCGAGGCTCGCGAGCTCGCAGGTGAGCGCGGGCAGCGCGATCAACAACATCGTGCAGCGGGTCTCGGGAGCGCTCGGAACCGCCGCGCTCGGTGCGCTCCTGACCGGATACCAGGCCCAGCGGTTGGTCGGCCAGGGAAACCTGATCCCGGCGATCTCCCCCGGGTTTCCCCAGCTGCAGGCGATCGCGGCCCAGGGGCAGGCGGGGGTGCTCTTCCTCTACAACCAGGTGCAGCTCCGCGTCTTCGGCCTCGCACTCGGCAACATCTTCCTGCTCATCGCGGGCCTGACCGCCATCGGTGTCCTGCTCGCCCTCCTCCTGCCTGAGCGACAGGAGCGCTCGGGGGCGGTGCATGTGGTTGTTATGGAGTGACTCTGAGCCGCCTCAGGAGGCATCGAGGCCGCCGAGGAGTTCCATGCGGCCAGCGAGCTTCACCGGCTCGCGAGGAGAGGACGAGTAAACTTATGGACAGTTTGACGCGCCAAACGAGGAGCCTGCACACATGACGCTTGACCTAACGCCGGATCAGCTGTTGTCGACCACGCGCACAGTGCGCAAACGCCTCGATTTGTCGCGCGCTGTCGAGCGGGAACTGTTGGAGGAGTGCTTCGAACTCGCCTTCCAAGCACCGACCGGTGGTAACCAGCAGGGCTGGCACTTTGTCGTCGTCACCGACGCCGACCAAAAGAAGGCTCTTACCGAGATCTACCGGAAATCCAAAAACGAGACCGAGCCGTCGTCGGCCCCTCCCGGACAGCAGGCCGTGATGAACTCCGCCGCCTACCTGGCTGAGCACCTCCATGAGGTGCCGGTCCTGGTCATCCCGTGCATCGAAGGCCGGTTTGAAAACGCTCCTCACCTTTGGCAAGCCATAGCGTGGGGATCGATACTGCCCGCGACCTGGAGTTTCATGCTCGCCGCCCGGGCCAGGGGCTTGGGAACGGCATGGACGTCATTGCACCTGGCCCACGAACGCGACGCTGCGGCAG
>JAXDLS010000507.1:0-3333 GCA_034666485.1 Chloroflexota bacterium | reverse complement strand
GGCACCGCGCCGCCGCCTCGAGGCACTCGTCCACCCCGGCGGGGCCGAGCACGGCGACGATCAGCAGCACCGCGTCGGCGCCGGCCGCCCGGGCCTCGGCCACCTGCAGCGGGTCGACGACGAAGTCCTTGCGCAGCACCGGCAGCGGGGCGGCGTCCCGGGCGGCGACCAGGTCGTCGAGCGAGCCGCCGAACGAGGGCCCGTCGGTCAGCACCGAGAGGGCGGCGGCGCCGGCGGCGGCGTAGCCGCGGGCGGTGGCCGCGCAGTCGAGCTCGGGCCGGAGCGAGCCGCCGCTGGGAGAGCGGCGCTTCATCTCCGCGACGATGCGGCCGCCGCGCAGCGCCGCCTCCAGCGGGCGCACCGGCGGAGCCGCCTCGGCGAGCGCCCAGAGCTCGGCCGCGCGGGGGCGCAGCGCCCCGACCTCGGCGTGCTTGCGGGCCACGATCGCCTCCAGGGCGCCCAGCCGGCCACTCATGCCGGCACCTCGGCGACGCAGGGCATCCCGGCACGGCGCAGGAAGCCGCGGAGCAGGTCGTGGCCGCAGCGGGTGGCGATCGACTCGGGGTGGAACTGCACCCCCTCGACGGCGTGCTCGCGGTGGCGCAGCCCCATCACCAGCCCGTCGGCGGTCCAGGCGGTGACCTCCAGGCAGGCGGGCATCGACTCCCGCTCGACCACGAGGGAGTGGTAGCGGGTGGCGGAGAAGGGCCTGGGCAGCCCCTCGAGGATGCCGGCACCGTCGTGGTGGATCTCGCTCACCTTCCCGTGCATCACCCGTGGGGCGCGCACCACCCGGCCGCCATACGCCTGCCCGATGGCCTGGTGACCGAGGCAGACGCCGAGCAGCGGGGTGGTCGCTCCGAGGCGGGCCACCACCTCCAGCGAGATCCCCGCCTGGTCGGGATCGCAGGGGCCGGGGGAGATCACCACCGCGGCCGGCTGCATCGCGGCCAGTGCCTCGACGCCCACCGCGTCGTTGCGGAACACCGCGGTGCCGGCGCCCAGCTCGCCCAGGTACTGCACCAGGTTGTAGGTGAAGGAGTCGTAGTTGTCGACCACGGCCACAACGCCGCGGAGCGAGCCCGCGCTCACCGGCCCAGCCCCTGGTTGGCGCGCTCGACCGCCGCCAGCAGCGCCGCCACCTTGTTGTCGATCTCCAGCGCCTCCTCGTGGGGCTCGGAGTCGGCGACGATGCCGGCCGAGGCCTGGGCGTAGGCGACGCCGTCGCGCACCACCAGGGTGCGCAGCGCGATCGCGGTGTCGAGGTTGCCGCCGAAGGCGAGGTAGCCCACCGCGCCGGCGTAGACCCCCCGGGTCTCGGGCTCCTGCTCGGCGATGATCTCCATGGCGCGCAGCTTGGGGGCGCCGGTGACCGTGCCCGCGGGGAAGCAGGCGCGGAGCGCGTCGAGCGCGGTGGCCCCGCTGCGCAGCGTCCCGGTGATGGTGCTCACCAGGTGCATGACGTGGGAGTAGCGCTCCACCTCCATGTACTCGGTCACCCGCACGCTGCCGGTGGTGCACACCCGCCCGAGGTCGTTGCGCCCGAGGTCGACGAGCATCAGGTGCTCGGCGCGCTCCTTCTCGCTCTCGCGCAGCTGGCGCTCGAGCTCGAGGTCGCGCTCGGGGGTGGAGCCGCGGCGGCGGGTGCCGGCGATGGGGTGGTACTCGACGTGGCGGCCGGTGACCCGCACCAGCATCTCCGGCGACGCCCCCACCACCGCGCACGAGGGCGTTGGGAGGAAGAACATGTAGGGGCTGGGGTTGATGGAGCGGAGCGCCCGGTAGAGGTCGAAGGGGGCCACCCGCAGCGGCAGCGCGAAGCGGCGGCCGATCTGCACCTGGAAGATGTCGCCGGCGAGGATGTACTCGCTGCAGCGGCGGACGCTGCGCACGAAGTCGTCGCGGCTGAGGTTGGCCAGCGCCTCGCGGTCGGGCACCACCGCGGGCTCGGCGGGCAGCGGTGCCGGCGGCGGCAGCGGCCGGCGCAGCCGGTCGCGCAGCTCGCCCAGCCGGCGCACCGCCTCGGCGTAGGCGGCGTCGACGTCGGCACCCTCGCCGGTGTGGGCGTGGGTGATGAGCAGCATGCGGTGGAGGGCGTGGTCGAAGACGACGACGGTGTCGACCACCGCGAACCAGCCGTGGGGGATGCCGAGCCGGTCCTGGGCGGCCACCGGCACCCGCTCGAAGCGGGTCGCCGCCTCGTAGGAGAGGAAGCCGACCGCGCCGCCCCGAAAGGGGACGTCGAGGCCGTCGAGCGGGGCCACCCGCAGCCGCGAGACGGAGCGCTCGACCACCTCGAGGGGGTCGGTGTACCTCTCGGTCCGCGTGCCCGCGGGCCCGGTGACGGTCGCGGTGCCGTCGTCCAGGGCGATCGTCGACATCGGCGCCGCGGCGAGGAAGGAGTACCGGGCCAGCCGCTCACCGCCCTCGACCGACTCGAGCAGGAACGCGCCCTCCTCCTCGAGTCGCAGGAAGGCGCTCACCGGGGTGTCGCAGTCGGCGAGCAGCTCGCTGACCACCGGCACCAGGTCGTGGTCGGCGGCGAGCGCGCGCACCGCCTCGAGCGAGGGTCGGCAGCTGGGCGCGAAGGTCACCGCCGGGAGCGAGGACACGGTCGACCGCCTACGACGCCGCGGGCTCGGCGGCGGCGAGATGCACCGCGATGCGGTCGAGGGCGCGTTCCAGGTTGGGGACCGAGTTGGCGTACGACAGCCGGAGGAAGCCGGCGCCGTGGGCGCCGAAGGCGGTGCCGGGAAGCAGCGCGACGCCGGCGTCGTGGAGCAGCGAGTGGGCCAGCTCGCGCTCGTCCCAGCCGGTGCCGGAGACGTTCGGGAACACATAGAACGCGCCGGCGGGGCGGTGGCAGCGCACCCCGGGGATGCGGTTGAGCCCCTCGACGAGCAGGTCGCGCCGGGTTCGGAACTCCTCGCGCATGGCGTCGACGGCGGCGTCGGAGTGCGGCGAGTGGAGCGCCTCGACCGCGGCCAGCTGGGTGAACGAGGCGGCGCAGGAGGAGGTGTTGATCATCAGCGTGTCCATGCGCCGGGCCAGCTCCACCGGCATCACCCCGATTCCCAGCCGCCAGCCGCACATCGCCCACGCCTTGCTGAGGCCGTCGATGAGCACGGTGCGCTCGGCCATGCCGGGGATGGCGTACGGCGAGACGTGCTCGCCCTCGTAGATCAGCCGCCAGTAGAGCTCGTCGCTCAGCACCACCAGGTCGCGCTCCATCGCCAGCTCGGCGATGGCGACGACGTCGGAGGCCTCGAGGCAGCCGCCGGTGGGGTTGGCGGGGGTGTTGATGATGATCATCCGGGTGCGATCGGTCACCAG
>JAXDLS010000506.1:0-4836 GCA_034666485.1 Chloroflexota bacterium | reverse complement strand
GCCGACCCCGGTGCCCACCGCGGTGCCGGTGGTGCAGCGGGCGGCCAGCGCACCGGTGGTCGTCCCGGCGCCCGTGGTGCGGCGCCCGGCGCCCACCCCTCCCCCGCCGCCCGCACCGGTGGTGCTGCGCAACCGGCTGACCAGCGGCGACGGCAGCCTCGACACCGCCGTCGGCGTGTACGGCGACTGCTCGGGCGGCACCGAGCTCACCCACGCCATGGCCGCCATCGACACCTGCATCCCCGGTCCGCAGTACTTCGTCGGCCACAACGTCGGGGTGTTCACCCCGCTCATGCGCATGGGCGTGGGCGCGATCATCACCTACTACGACAACACCTCCACCGCCCACGTCTGGCGGGTGGTGTCGGTGCGTGCCGACTGGAGGTCCGCCAACGGTGTCCCCCCGGCCACCGGCACCGACGTGGTGGCGCAGTTCCAGACCTGCGTGGTCGCCGACGGCTCCGTCGACCGCATTCTCGACGTCGTGGCCGTCAACTAGGCGCAGCGGCAGGCAGGGGAGGGCTGCCTCAGGCCCGGGCCCTGTCCCCGGTCCAGGCGACGAGCGCGACGGAGTCCCGCGTGTTGATGACCGATCCGGCATCAACTCCGCAGGCGGCGGCGCGCTCGCAGCCGAGGATCTGCCAGTCCAGCTGCCCCGGGGCGTGCGCATCGGTGTCGATGGAGAAGCGGCAGCCGGCCTCGACGGCGAGGCGCAGCAGCCGCTTGGGCGGGTCGAGCCGCTCGGGCCGGCAGTTGACCTCGACGGCGACGTCGAAGCGGCGGCAGGCCTCGAAGACCACCTCGGCGTCGAACGCCGACTCCGGCCGCCCCCTCCCCCTGACCAGCCGCCCGGTGCAGTGGCCGAGCACGTCGGTGTGGGGGTTGGCCACCGCCGCCACCATGCGCCGGGTCATGTCCTCGGCGGGCATGCGCAGCTCGGAGTGCACGCTGGCGACCACGAGGTCGAGCTCGGCGAGCAGCTCGGGCTCCTGGTCGAGCGAGCCGTCGTCGAGGATGTCGACCTCGATGCCGGTGAGGATCCGGAACGGGGCCAGCTCGGCGTTGAGCGCGGCCACCACCTCGAGCTGCCGGCGCAGCCGCTCGGCGGTGAGGCCACGCGCCACCCTGAGCCGCGGGGAGTGGTCGGTGAGCACCATGTACTCGTGGCCCAGGGCCCGCGCCGCCGCCGCCATCTCGTCGATGGGGCTGCCGCCGTCCGACCAGTCGGAGTGAACGTGGCAGTCGCCGCGCAGCGCGGCGCGAAGCTCCGCCCCACCCTCGGCGACGGGCCGGCCCTCGGTGGCCTCGAGCCGGCGCAGGTACACCGGCACCTCGCCGGCGGCCGCCTCGGTGATGACCCGGGCGATCACCTCGCCCACCCCCGGCAGCTGTCGGAGCGTGCCCTCGAGCAGCCGGCGGTCGAGCTCGCCCTCGGCCAGGCCCTCGACGGTCGCCGCCGCCCGGCGGAAGGCGCGCACCCGGTAGGACGGCTCGAGGGCGCGTTCGAGCAGGAAGGCGATGCGCTTGAGGGCGGCGGCGGCGGTCATCCCCTGGAGTCTGCGCGCTGGGGCACGCTCACCTCACCTCCACCACCCCGGCCATGCCCGGATGGATGGGGCAGGTGTACGGGTACGTCCCCGCCGTGGCGAACCTCAGCGAGTAGCCACTGGCCGGCAGCGGGCTGCCCCCGAAGAGCCCGGAGACCGCCAGCCCGCTGCTGTACTCGGCTCCGGGCGCCGGGTTCGGCGCACCGAACACCAGCGGGTCCTCCGGGGTGACCTGGCGACCGATGACGACGACGTGGGGCTCGTAGCTGTCGTTCCTCCAGGTCACCGTCTGCCCCGCGGAGATGCTCACCGTGCCCGGGAAGAACTGGTTGACGGTCAGCTCCCTGCCGACCGCGCCGGCCTGCACGGTGCCGGCGGCGGGGACGGGCACACCGGCGGCCACGGTGGCGGCGTCGGCCCTGTCGACGCTGAGCTGGCGGTCGGCGGCGCCCTTCAGCGCGGCCGGGGTCTGGATGGGGCTGCCCTGCGGCAGCACGGTGAGGGTCGCGGCCATGGTGGGATGGAGCAGGCAGACGAACCGATAGGCGCCGGGCCTGAGGTCGGACGCCAGCGGCAGGACCGCGGTCTGGCCGCCCACGAAGATGCCGCTGTTGTAGTAGGGCTGGCCCGAGAAGGCACCGGGGAGGGTCACCACGGGGGCCGGCGCCCCCGCCGGCGGCGGCGCCCCGGCGGGCGCGCCCGGGCAGGCGGTGGTGGCCGCGGTGACCGGCTCGGCGCTGAGGCAGGGGCCGCCGGAGATGGCGGTGAAGCCGACCCCCGGGTTGATCAGCGGCGGCTGGTTGGAGTGGTCGGGCAGCACCCCGAAGGTCACCGTGTGGGGCGTCCCCTGGGTGGGGTTGACCAGGCGCAGGGTGTCACCCGCGTGGGCACTGAGGGTGGCCGGGTAGAAGGCCAGGAAGTCGCGCTCGGGGTGGGCCGCGTCGGCGCCTCCGGCGTTGACGCTGAGGGTCGCCGGCCCCGAGGGTGGGGCGCCGGTGGGGGCCCCGGTGGGGGCGCTGGTGGCTCCGCCGCCGGCTCCACCGCCCCCACACCCGGCGATCGCCGCGGTGGCCGCCAGGGTGGCGGCCCATCCGGAGCTCGCTCGCCGTCGATCCATCGCCCGTCCTCCCTCACCACACGGCGGCGCCCCTGCCGCCGCGCCGATGATGCACCAGGGGTCGGACGAGGGTGGCGCCGCAGAGCGCGTAGGAAATGGGTGGGGTCGGGCGTCGAAGTGAAGACGCCGCAGCGTCCCTCCTCCGGGGGTGGGGGAGGCACACCAGCCGAGGGCCCGGCGGCCCCCCGGAGGACCCGCGATGAACAGCCCGGAGCCGACCCGGCTCGACACGACGCATCCCGCGCTGCGCTCCCTGCGCGCCGCCCGCCGGGACCTCGACGTCGCCGTGGACATCCTCGACCAGCTGGAGCCGGGTACCGTGCAGCACCGCCTCGCGGTGCGCGCCTGGTCTGACATCCGCCGGCTGATCCGCAGCCTGGCCACCGGCAGCGACGAGGGGCTCGAGGACATCGACGTGCCGGTGGCCTCGATCCGCACCTCCCAGGACCGCAAGCTGCAGCGCGCCCGCGGCGCCTGAGCCCGGGCGGGCGCGCTACATTCCGGCGTGCCATGGACAGCGAGCAGGATCAGGGAGCGCCGCCGCCGCCAGCGCCGTCACGGCGATTCACCAGCTCGATCCAGCTCAGCGAGCCCTCCCGCCGCTCGCAGCTGCTGATGTGGCTCCTCATCGGCCTCGCGGGCGGCGCCGTGCTCCTGGTCGTGCTCCTCTACTCCACCTCGGGCTTCGGCCTCTGGTTCTCCCACTGAGCCGGCGCTGAGCACCCTGCGCTACCTCGGCAGCCACTGGGACACGCTCCGTCCCCAGCTGCTCACCCACCTGCAGATCGTCGCGGTGGCGATGGCGGCGGCGGCGGTGGCCGGGCTGGTGACCGGGGTGCTGGCGGCGCGCCGTCCCCGGCTCGAGGCGGCCGCGCTCGCGGTCACCGGGGTGATCCTGACCATCCCCAGCTTCGCCCTCTTCGGGATGCTCACCATCCTGCTCGGCATCGGCAACCCGGCGGTCGAGCTGGGGCTCGCCCTCTACGCGCTGCTGCCGATCGTCCGCAACACCCGCACCGGCCTGGGATCGGTCGACCCCGCGGTGGTGGAGGCGGCGCGGGGCATGGGGATGAGCCCCTCCCAGGTGCTGCTCCGGGTCGAGCTGCCCCTGGCCCTGCCGGTGATCGTCGCCGGGCTGCGCCAGGCGACGGTGATGGTGGTCGCGATCGCCACCGTGGGCGCCACCGTGGGCGCCAACGACCTGGGCCAGCCGCTGCTCGAGGGCATCCGTGGCAACGATCGCGACGCCATCTTCGCGGGGGCGCTGCTGGTGGGCGTGCTGGGGGTGAGCGCCGACGCCCTCCTCGCCACCCTCGAGCGTGGGCTGTCGCGGGGGCGCACGGCGTGATCAGCCTCGAGCACGTGGTCAAGCGCTACGGAGACCGGGTCGCCGTCGACGACCTCTCGGTGGAGATCGGCGCCGGCGAGCTCGCGGTGCTCGTCGGCCCCTCCGGCTGCGGCAAGACCACCACGCTGCGGATGATCAACCGCCTGGTCGAGCCCAGCTCCGGGACCATCCGGGTGGACGGGCGCGACACCCGCGAGCGCGGCGTCCAGGAGCTGCGCCGGTCGATCGGCTACGTCATCCAGCAGGCGGGGCTCTTCCCCCATCTCACCGTGGCCGAGAACATCGCCACCGTGCCCCGGCTGCTGGGCTGGGACCGCCGCCGCATCCGCGCCCGGGTCGACGAGCTGCTCGAGCTGGTGGGGCTGCCCGCGGCCGGCTACGCCGACCGGCTGCCGCGGGCGCTCTCCGGCGGCGAGCGGCAGCGGGTCGGCGTGGCCCGGGCGCTCGGCGCCGACCCTCCGGTGCTGCTGATGGACGAGCCCTTCAGCGCCCTCGACCCGGTGACCCGGCTGCGCCTCCAGGGCGAGCTGCTGCGGGTGCAGTCGCTGGTGCGCAAGACCATCGTCGTGGTCACCCACGACATCGACGAGGCGCTGCGGCTGGGCGACCGCGTGATCCTCCTCCAGACCGGCGGCCGCCTCGCGCAGGTGGCGACCCCCGGCGAGCTCCTCGCCCACCCCGCCTCCGACTTCGTCGCCGGCTTCCTCGGAGGAGACCGCACCCTGCGGCGGCTGGCGCTGGTGCCCCTCGGCGACGCGGAGCTGCGCCCCGTCGACGGCGCGCCGCCAGGGGAGCGGGTCGCCGCCGGCGGCAGCCTGCGCGAC
>JAXDLS010000505.1:0-3097 GCA_034666485.1 Chloroflexota bacterium | reverse complement strand
CCGCGGTAGGATCGGGACATGACAGCAGGCGCGTCGCCCGTCGAGGACGAGCTGTACCGCGAGATCATCCTCGACCACTGGCGCAACCCCCGGTTCAAGGGTCACGTCGACCCCGCCGACGTCACCGTGGAGGGCTACAACCCGCTCTGCGGTGACGAGGTGCTGCTCACCATGCGCATGCGCGACGGGAGCGTCGAGGAGATCGCCTTCGACGGCCACGGCTGCTCGATCAGCCGCGCCTCGGCGAGCATGATGTGCGAGGGCGTGGCCGGCCGCAGCGTCGCCGACGCCACCGAGCTGGGCCACCGCTTCAAGGCGATGATGCTCGAGGGCGGCTCCGCCGACGACCTCGGCGACCTCGAGGCGCTGCAGGGCGTCGCCCGCATCCCGCTGCGCATCAAGTGCGCCGTGCTCCCCTGGAACGCCCTTCTCGAGGGCCTGCACCGAGGCGGGGGCACGGTGACCACCGAGGAGGGACCCCTCTCGTGAGCGACCCCGAGCAGACCACCCCGGCCGCGCAGACGGCGGACGCCGAGCGGCCCACCGGCGAGCAGATCCTCGACGCCCTGACCGCGGTCTACGACCCCGAGATCGGCATCGACATCATCAATCTCGGGCTGGTCTACGACCACGCCATCGACGACGCCGGGCTGCTCACCATCGACATGACCCTGACCTCGCCCTACTGCCCCTTCGGGAGCATCATCCAGAGCCAGGCCGACGCCGTCTGCCGGGTGCTCCCCGGGATCAACGACGTGAAGGTCAACCTGGTCTGGACGCCGCCGTGGGACCCGCGCACCATGGCGAGCGAGGAGGCCAAGCTCGACCTCGGGATTTTCTGACAGGGGGGGCGCAGGGTGCGTCCCCTCCGACCGATGCGGCTATTGCCCTGTGACGAAGCTGGTGGGCACGGGGTTCTGGCCGCCGGCGCTGCGCCAGACCGCGGCGTGGCGGGCGTCGACGCCGAAGATGCTCGCCACCCGAACCCGTAGCGACTGCCGCTCCAGCGCCGCCAGCGCGGCGTACTGAGCGCCGAGCAGGCGGCCCTCGATCTCCAGCAGCGCGGCCAGCGCCGCCGCCTCGCCGGGGGAGGAGGGCAAGGCGTCGGGATGGGGCTGCCCGGTCCTCGGCGGCGTCGCCCTCAGGTCGCGGATGGCCGAGAGCAGCGCGGCGCGGTGGTCGCGATGGTGGGTGAGGAACGACTGCGCCAGACCGGGGAGGGGCGCCCGAGTGAGATCCGGGCCCACGCTGGTCAGCACCTGGACGGCGGTGTCCTCGAGCAGGGTCAGGGTGGTCAGCAGGGCGGCGTCGTCACCGGCGGCGAGCACCCGGTCGACGCCATCGGCGAAGGGAGCGAGCGCCGCGGCGAGGGCCGCCCCACCCCGGATCAGCGCGGCACGGCGGTCGAGGCTCACGTGGTGACGAAGGAGGCGGGCGCCGGATCCTGCTGGAGGACGGTGCGGAGCACCGCCGAGTGCTGCGCCTCGTCGCCCATGATCGAGGCCAGCAGCTGGGCCACGATGGGATCGTCCAGCTGCCGCAGCGCCGCGAAGTGGGCCCTGGCCGACTGCTCCTCCAGGGTGGCGGCGAGGCTCGTCATCGTCCCCTCGTCGGCGGGCGGGGTGCCGAGGTCGTAGCTCTCCCTCGCCGGGGTGGGGGTGCCGCCGAGCCCGGAGATCACCTGGGCGAGGCGGTCGCGGTGGTCGACGTGGTTCTGGCGGAACGCGGTGGCCAGGGGGGTGGTCACCGACCCGAGCAGGGGCAGCCCCACGGTATACGCATGGATGACGGCGTGCTCGGCCACCAGCACCAGGTCGAGGACGCGGACCACGTCCTGGGGCCGGGGGGTCGAGCCGGTGCCGGTGCCCGCCGGGGAGCCGCCGCAGGCGCCGAGCGCGGCCCCACCGGCCGCGACGCCGGCGGCCCGGAGGAGGGAACGGCGGGTGGGACGCGGTTGCTGCATTGCGACCGGGCATGATGACAGGCGGCCGTCTGATCCGGCAGCCTGCCCTTCACGTACACCCATGAAGTCGGCAGACTTCACCAGGGGAGACGGTGGCACCTACGGATGAAAGGGTCATCCACCTCATCGCCCAGGGTTCTCCCGAGGGGATCGAGATGCTCTATGACCGCTACGGGCGCCTGGCCTACACCCTGGCCCTGCGCGTCCTCGGCGACGCCGGTGCGGCCGAGGACGTGGTCCAGGAGGCGTACCTGTCGATCTGGCGGCGCGCCGCCTCGTACCGGCCGGAGCGGGGGAGCCTGCGCACCTGGGTGTGCTCGATCGTGCAGCACCGCGCCATCGACCGCCTCCGCGGTCGCAGCGGCCGGGCACGGCTCGACCTCTCCCTCGACAAGGCCCCTCCGGAGGCCGCCCTCTCGGACACCTGGGAGACCGTGGCCGCCGACCTCGAGCGCGGCCACATCCGGCTGGCGCTCGACGAGCTGCCCGACGAGCAGCGCCGGACCATCGAGCTCGCGTACTACGCCGGCTACTCGCAGAGCGAGATCAGCTCGCTGATGAGCGTGCCCCTCGGTACCGTCAAGGGCCGGACGCGGATGGCGCTGCGGAAGCTGCGCAGCTCCCTCGAGCACCAGGGGCTGGAGTGGAGCGTGCAATGACCTGCGACGACTGCGACCTGCTGCTGGCGGCGCACGCCGTCGGCGCCCTCGACCCCGGCGAGGGCCGTGAGCTCCAGCTGCACCTGGTGAGCTGCGCAGCGTGCCGGGCGGCCGCCTCCACCTACCTGCGCACCTCCGACCTGCTGCCCCTCGCCCTCGACCCGGTGACACCGCCGCCGGCGCTGCGCAGCCGGCTGCTGGCGCAGGTGCACGCCGAGGCGGCCGGGGCGGCGGCCGGCCGGACGCCCCGCGTCCGCTGGCATGAGCGGCTGTGGCGGGCGCTGCCGGCGGGACGCGGGCTCACCGTCATGGGCGGGCTCTCGGCGGCGGCGGCGGTGGCGCTGGCGGTGTGGTCGTTCGCCATCCCCCACCGGCAGGCCGCGGCGCCCACGGTGCTGGTCAGCCGCGCCTGCGGCCTCACCCCGGCTCCCTCGCCCTGTGGCGAGCTCACCTACACCCCCGCCACCCAGCAGAC
>JAXDLS010000504.1:0-7772 GCA_034666485.1 Chloroflexota bacterium | reverse complement strand
GCGCTCCTGCCGGGCCCGGGCGGCGTCGCGCCCCAGCGGATCGCCGGCGAGCAGGGGGTCGACCGGCGCGGGGGGAGGGAAGCTCGCCTCCAGGACGCCGAGGACGTGCACCCGCGCCAGGTCCATTCCCAGCAGCAGCCGGTGGGGGCCGATGTCCACCCCGCGGCCGAGGCGGCCGTCGGGGCGGTGGCGGGTGCGCAGCGCGTCCTCGAGGGCGCGGAGGAAGATGCCCACCGAGACCGCGGGCTCGACCGACTGCGCCTCGGCGAGCCCCCGCACCGCCTCCTCGACCGCCTGCGACGCCTCGCGGTCCTCGGCCGACCAGGCGGCGTCCGGGGTGAGGAACTCGTCGCGCAGCCGCAGCGCCCAGGCGACGTGGCGCTCCCAGGTCGCCGGCCGCGGCGGGCGGGTGGCCTCGTCGATGGCGGCGATGTGCTCGACGATGCGGCGGGCGTCGCCGGCGTCGCGGCACAGCCCGGCGCCCCGGGCCTCGACGGCGCCGTCCTCGGCGTCCTCCTCCAGGCGCCGCAGGCTGCGCTCGCGCTGGTCGGCGAGGGTGGTCAGGCGCTCGTGCCACTGCGCCGCGCCGCGGACCACCCCGGCGTCGCGCGAGAGCTGGTCCCAGCGCGCCTGGCTGCGCAGCACCCCGCCGCCGTGGGGGAGTCCGGAGAGCCAGCCGAGCACGGCGGCGCGGGCGAAGTCCTGGTCGCGCAGCCGGATGAGCCCGAGCAGGCCGCGCGCCGCCACCGAGTCGCCCAGGCGCCGGCCGTCGAGCGCGACGTGGGGCACTCCGGCCTCGTCGAGGGTGTCGCGCAGCAGGGTGCCGTAGGTCTGCTCGTCGCGATGGACGATGGCGGTGCGGTGCAGTGGGACGGGCTGGTCGCGCTCCGCGGCCGCGAGCAGCGCGCGCACCGCGGCGCGCACCTCCTCGACCGGGTCGGGGGCGATCAGCGCGGTGATCGCGGCGGGCGCCACCGAGGCGGGGACGGAGGCGGCGGCGGTGTCCCCGAGCAGGCCGGCGAGGAGGCCGCGCTCGCCCGCCGCCGGCTCGAGGTCCGGGAGCGCGACCAGCACCGGGGTGTGACCGGCGAGGGCCCGCACCAGGGCGGTGTCGGGCGGGTCGAGTCGCGCGGGCAGGTGCACCACCACCGCGCCGAGGTCGCGCACGGCGGCGGTGGCGTCGCCGGAGAGCACCGCCTCGACCGCGGCGGTCAGCAGGTCGACCTCGTCGTAGAGCCCGGCCACGGCGCGGCGCCGCTCGTACCCGGCGACGGCGTCGAGGGCGGCGCGCGAGGTGGTGGTCCCGGTCGCGCCGATGCGCGCGTGGTCGCCGCCGGGGTCGGCGCGGCGGCGCAGCTCGCCCGCCAGGCCGGCGACGAGGTCGACCAGCCCGGCGTGCTGGGCGGCCGGCTGCAGCGGCCCGCTCGCGGCCGCGAGCGCGGTGCGCACCAGCGCGGCGCGGGTCACCGCGGTCAGCGGCGTGCCTCCCCGGGCGGCGAGGCGGCCGGCGCCGAGCGACTCGGCGAGGCGGCCCAGCACCGTGAAGCGCACGTTGGCGTACCCCTCGGCGGCGAGGCGGCGGCGGAGGTGGAGGCCCGCCTGGTTCCCGGGCACCACCACCGTCACCGGCCGGAGCGGGTCGTCCGCCTGGATCGCACGGATGCGGCCGGCGAGCCACGCGGTCGCCACCGGCCCAGGACGGATGCGGACGAGCTCGGGCACCATGGGAGGGGGCACAGTATCGGGTCGCGGTGGGGGCGTGGGCCTGACCGCGCGAGGATGCCGGACGGAGGGAGCGGAGGCGAATGGAGATGATCGGGACTGCCGGAGGCTGGGACTGGAACGCCGTGTCGGGTGTCTCCATCAGCGCCTGCTGGCTGCTGATCGGACTGGTGTGGGCGGCCGGAGCGGTCTACAACGCGCGCCGCGCCCCGGCGGTGAGGGTCCGCTCGGCACCGGGCCAGGCCCTGCTGTTCGCCGTCGTGCTCTTCGTGGTCCTCCAGACTCCGCAGGCGGCGTGGCGCTGGGGCACCGTCGACCTGCCATGGCTTCGAGCGCTCGGTCTGGCGCTGCTCGTGCTCGCGACGGCGTTCACGCTGTGGGCCCGGGTGGTGCTGGGCACGATGTGGTCCTCCACCGCAGTGCTGAAGCAGGACCACGCGCTGCGCACCGACGGTCCCTACCGGGTCACCCGCCACCCCATCTACACGGGCATGCTGGGCATGCTGGTCGGGACCGCCCTGCTCGGCGGAGTGGGACGCTGGGCGGTGGTGCTCGCCGCCGGCGCGGTCTACGCAGCGGCGAAGATCCGTGCGGAGGAGCGCCTGCTCGGAGCCGAGTTCCCCGAGGACTACCCGCGCTACCGCGAGCGTGTGCCGCAGCTCGTCCCGGGCCTCCCCGGGCTGGGCCGACCGCGGCGACGGTGATGTCGATCAGCCTGCCGGATGGACGCGGCGGCCGAGGGAGCCGGCGTTCCGCACCGAAGCGCCGACCGCGCCGAGCGATCCAGATCTGCTGATCGCGCCAGATTCGCCTATGATCCTGGGGCTGCGCTGCCACGCGGCCAAGGGAGGAAGGGGATGGGTTCGAGATCTGGTGCCGGCGCCGTCGCGGGGGTCGCGCTCCTCGCCGCGGCCTCGGCGATGTACTCCGGCGGCGCGCGGCTGCCCGCCCCCGTCCCGGCGATCGCCGGGCAGGCGCTGCCGGCCGCGCTGGCGGCCCCACCGGACACCGCGCAGTGCCATGCCCTGCTGCAGGTCGCCTGCTACCAGCCCGCCCAGCTGCGGCGCGCGTACAACGTCGACCCGCTGCTCCGGCGCGGCCTCGACGGGCGCGGCCGCACCATCGCCGTCGTCGACGCCTTCGGGGCGCCCGACCTGGTCAGCGACCTCCACCGCTTCGACGCCGCCTTCCGTCTTCCCGACCCGGACCTGAGCATCATCCACCCGGCGGGGCCGCTGCCCGCGTTCGACCCACGCAACCCGGAGATGCTCCTCTGGGCGCTGGAGACCACCCTGGACGTGGAGTGGGCCCACGCCATGGCGCCGGGCGCCCGGATCCTCGTGGTGGCGACCCCGACCGCGGAGACCGAGGGGCTCGCCGGCTTCCCCGACATCATGCGCGCCGAGCGGTACGTGGTCGACCACCACCTCGCGGACGTCATCTCGCAGAGCTTCGGCTCCGCCGAGCAGAGCTTCCCCTCGGCGCGGACGCTGACCACGCTCCGCTCGGTGTACAAGGCCGCCGCCGATGGCGGCATCACCGTGCTGGCCGCCACCGGCGACACCGGGTCGACGCTCAAGCTGCTCAACTCCGCCTGCTGCTTTCCCACGCCGGTGGTCTCCTGGCCCGCGTCCGACCCACTGGTGACCGCGGTGGGCGGCACCCGCCTCCATCTCGACAGCGCCGGCAGGCGCATCGCCCCGGACACCGTCTGGAACGACGGAGGCGGGGGCGCCGGGGGCGGAGGACGGTCGACGGTGTTCGACCGTCCCGACTACCAGGACCCGGTCCGCCACGTGGTCGGCGACCATCGCGGCATTCCGGACGTGAGTCTCAGCGCCGCGCTCAGCGGTGCCGCCGACCTCTACTTCACCCTGCCGCTGCGCGGCGCACAGGTGGGCGGCTGGAGCCTGGCCGCCGGCACCAGCCTGGCGACGCCGATGTTCGCGGGCATCGTGGCGATCGCCGACCAGGCGGCGGGGCACCGGCTCGGTGCGCTCAACGACCGGCTCTACTCCATCGCGCACGGCGACGACGGCGGCATCGTCGACGTCACCGCCGGCACCAACGCGGTGACCCTGTGCCTCGGCGGCTGCGCCGGGGCCACCCCGGTGCTCCTGCCCATCCCCGGCTTCACGGCCGGCAGGGGATACGACCTCGCCAGCGGCCTCGGCACCGTCGACGCCGCCGCGCTGGTCGAGGCGCTCCGTCACCGACAGGGATAGCGCCACGACGGGGAGAGGTGTCCGCGGGGACGCCTCTCCCCCAACCCCCGGCAATCGACGGCAGCCGCCGCTCCGGCGTGGCCGCGGGGAACCTCCGGAGGTTTCCGACGTGGTCGTCGAGGCCATCCTGGGCGGCATGACCGGACAGCCTCGGAGGACGGCCGGGGGGCCCCGGGTGGCCACCGTCGGCGTCTACGGCTTCGACGTCGAGCGGTTCCTCGAGACCCTGCGCGAGGCGGGCGTGCGCACGCTGATCGACGTGCGCCAGCGCCGCGGCGTGCGCGGCCGGCAGTACGCCTGGGCCAATGCCCGGCGGCTGCAGTCGGCGCTCGCCGCCGCGGGCATCGAGTACCGCCACAGCAGAGAGCTGGCGCCGACCACCGAGCTGCGCCACCTCCAGTACCGCGAGGATGCGCGGCAGGGGGTCGGCAGGCGTTCGCGGGTCGAGCTCGCCCCCGAGTACCGCGAGCGCTACACCCGCGAGATCCTCGACCAGGTCGACCTCGGCCCGCTGCTCGACGGCCTGCCCACCGACACGGCCACGGCGCTGCTCTGTGTCGAGGCCGACGCGCGGGCCTGCCACCGGTCGATCATCGCCGAGCGGCTGGCCGGCCACGGCGTCGAGGTGACCCACCTGCGGCCCTGACCGCCGGGCCGCGGCTACAGGCCGGCGAGGGAGAGCAGCACCCGGGTGTCCAGCCCGTCGACCGGCCGCAGCCGATGGGGATCGCTGAGCACGGTGGCGGCCACCCCCGGCTGCGCGTAGCCGTCCACCACCAGGTCGGCGCCGGAGAGGTCATGGGTGCGCGTGTAGTCGTTGACCACCACCGCGCAGCGCACCCCGGCGGCACGGGCGGCGGCGAGCCCCATCACCGAGTCCTCGACGGCCACGGCGCCGCGGGGGGCGACGCCCAGTCGGGACATCGCCAGCCGGTAGACCTCGGGGTCGGGCTTGGTCGCCGCCACCTCGTCGCCGGTGACCACGGTCTCGAAGCGGTCGAGGCCGAAGTGGCGGTCGAGCAGCGGGCGCACCCAGGCGGCGGTCCCGGTGGTGGCCACCGCCAGCCGCGCGCCCGCGGCCTCCAGCTCGTCGAGCAGCCGCCGCGCCCCGGGACGCGCCGGGACCGCCCCGCCGAGCACCAGCTCCACGAACAGCTCGGTCTTGCGCGCGTGCAGCCGCGGCACCAGGGCGTCCTGGTCGGCTGCGGGCATGCCGCGCCCGGAGAACCACCGGCGCAGCCGGCTCTGGCCGCCGGTGGTGCTGAGCAGCTCCCCGTACTCCTCCACGCTCCAGCGGTCCTCGAGCCCGAGCTCCTCGAAGGCGCCGTTGAAGGCGACGCGGTGGCCGTCGCGCTCACTGTCGACCAGCGTGCCGTCGACGTCGAACATCACCGCGACCGCCGGGCTCCCCGCTGCGTCCATGCGCAGCATCCTCGCAGAAGCGTCAGGTCAGGGGCGTGCGGGTCAGCGGTCGTCTGACGACGTCGATGGCGGGGGCATACAATGCGCCATCCATCAGCCGGCAGCGGAGCACTGACCATGGCCCGCCGGGCGAGCAGGCGGCCGGGACGCGTGGCGTCGCTGGAGATCCCGGGATACGAGCGGGCCGAGGAGGTGCGCCGGGACAGCTGCGGACTCGTCTGCCGCGCCTGGGACACCGAGGCGGAGCGCTTCGTCGAGGTGCGCCTGCTGAGCGTCACCGCCCTCGACGAGGAGACCTGCACCGACCTCCGTGACAGGCTGCGCCGGCTGGAGAGCCTCCCCGCCCATCCCCACCTCGCCACCGTGCTCGCCACCGGGGTGACCGACGCCGGTCGCGGCTACGTCGTCGGCGGCGCCGAGTCGGGGGGCTCGCTCGCGGACCGCGTCCGCAGCGCCGGTGGCCTGCCCTGGCGGGACGTCGTCGCCGTCGGCGCGGCGGTGGCCTCGGGGCTGGAGACGGCCCACGCCGCCGGTGTGGTGCACGGCGCCATCCGGCCCGAGTGCATCCTGCTCTCCGCCCTCGGCGAGCCCCGGCTCGCCGGTCTCGGCCTGGTGCAGCTGGTCTCCCCGCTCACCGCCGGGGAGGGCGAGCGCGCGACTCTGACGGAGGAGGCCGACGTCAGCGCGCTGGCCGCGACCCTGCGCACCTCGATCGGAGGCGGGTCACCGGACGCGCTTCGCGAGCTGCTGGAGCGGGCCATGTCCCCCGACTCGGCCGACCGGCCGGCGCCGGCGGCGGCGCTGGGACACGACCTCCGCGACGCGCTCGCCGCCGCCCCCGCGGCCGCGCCCGACGCTGTGGACACGGCGCCGGCGGCGGTCGCGGACCCGGCCCCGCCGCCGCCGCCCCAGCCCGCGCCGCCGCCCAGGATCTCGCGACGCACCGCGCTCTATGGCACCGCCGCGGCGGCGATTCTGCTCACCTTCGGCGGGATGATCCTGGCCCCCCGCCTTGCCGGCGACCTGGTCCGCCTCTCCGATCACCCCGCGGTGGTCGACGACTCCTACCGCACCATGTCCATCGATCCCTCGCACTGGGCGCCGGTGTCGCGGTGGAACCTCGCCGGTCCGGTGCTCACCGCCGACAGCGCCGTCGCTGCGGGGGCCGCCCCCTCGATCACCAGCGTCTGTGGGAAGGACGTCGGCTCCTTCGTCTACAGCTTCCCGGGCCCGCAGGTGCGAGGGAGCACCTACCTCGTCGGGGTGTGGCTGTCGTCCAACGTCGCCCAGCGCACCGCCTCGCCGGAGGCCTTCTCCGACGTCACCCTCATCGTCAACGGGAGCCGCTACCGGTCCCGTCCGGTGGGCGCGGTCAGCGCCCACGGCCAGTACTTCGAGTGGCGGGTGCGCGGGAGGGACGTGCGCTCGGAGAGCAATTCCATGGAGTACGTGGTGGGTGCGGACTCGGCCCACCGGCACGGGCTGTGCATGCACTTCGGTCCGACGGGCGCGGCCTCGCCCCAGGCGATCATCGTGCGGTCGGTGGGCTGAGGTCGTCCAGGGACGGGGTCCACAGCGCGAGCCGTGGGGTGTGCCGTCGGGCTGAGTGGGCGGGCCGTCCCGCCGAGCGGGTGGACGGATTCCCGGCCGCGTGCTATGTGTGACAGTGGCGAGGTGTCTTCAAACGGTGAGGCGGGGTGCGGCGGAGACCCGCACCGATGCCGCCGGTGCAGGGGGACGAGGTGGCAGTGGGTCGAGCGGACGGGCTGAACGGTCTCAACGGCAGTCGTACCAGCCCGTCACAGCTCGTCGCCATCGAGGCGATCGGCATCGTCACGACGGTGGCGCAGGACCGGGGGCACTGCCTCGGCGGTTTCAGCCGCCGCTCCAGCCAGTACGGCTATCGCTTCGTCGCGCGCTGCCGCGCCTGTGGCTACGAGGTCTCGGTGCGCGCCGACGGCGGCAACGGTCACAGCGGGCCGGTGCCGATCTGCACGCAGAACGGTGAGCACCGGCCGGCGGCGAGCCTCGCCGCCGAGGACTTCCTGCTCGCCGAGATCGCCGACCTGATCGAGACCGCCCGCCGCTGCACCGCGGTCCAGGACCGGGTCGCCGCCCTGACTCAGATCGAGCGGCTCAGCGCCTGGGCGCTGCGGCAGTGCCAGCAGAGCGGTGGCGACGCCAACGGCGGCGGGGCGAACGGCAATGGCCACCACCGCCCCAACGGCACCCTCTGACCCCGGGCTCAGCTCGGGTCGGCGGTCGCGGCGATGTGGGCGAGGCGCTGGTCGGCGGCGGCGCGGCCGACCGCGAGGCGCCGCCAGGCGGTGATCACCCGGGTGGCCACACCGGCGGAGGCCCCGGGGCCGTTCGCGGTCTCGCGCCGGTAGCAGCTCGCCAGCG
>JAXDLS010000503.1:0-3407 GCA_034666485.1 Chloroflexota bacterium | reverse complement strand
TCGGCGACCTCGTCCATCTCGAGAACGGCAAGCCGCGCATCGACGCCTTCCTCGAGATCATGCTCGCCATCGACCATCTCGAGTGGGCGGCGCGCAACGCGCGGCGGGTGCTGGCACCGCGCCGGGTCAGGGCGGGCCTGCTGGCGGCGAACCAGGCGGCGAGCGTCGAGTACCTGCCCCTGGGGGTGATCGGCGTCATCGGTCCCTGGAACTACCCCGTGTACACCCCGCTGGGCTCGATCTCCTACGCCCTCGCCGCCGGCAACGCGGTGGTCTTCAAGCCCAGCGAGTACACCCCGGCGATCGGCCGCTGGATCGCCAACCTGGCCGCCGAGGCCATCCCTGAGCATCCCGTGCTCCAGGTGGTGACCGGCGCCGGCGAGACCGGCGCGGCGCTCTGCGCCTCGGGGGTCGACAAGCTCGCGTTCACCGGCTCGGCCCGGACCGGCCGGCGGGTGATGGCCGCCTGCGCCGAGCGGCTCACGCCCGTGCTCCTGGAGCTGGGCGGCAACGACGCCATGATCGTCGACGAGGACGCCGACCTCGATGCCGCCGCCAACGCCGCGGTCTGGGGCGCTCTTCAGAACGCCGGCCAGGCGTGCATCTCGGTGGAGCGCGTGTACGCCGTGGATGCCATCCACGACCGCTTCGTCGCCAGGGTCACCGCGCTGGCCGGCAGGGTGCGCGCGGGCGGGGGAGACGGCGCCGACATCGGCCCGATCACCATGCCGGGGCAGCTGGAGGTCATCTCCCGGCACCTCGCCGACGCCTTCGAGCGCGGCGCCCGGGCGGTGGTCGGCGGCCCCGACGCGGTGCACGCCCCCTACGTCGACCCGGTGGTGCTCGTCGACGTCCCCGCCGGCGCGCTGATCCTGAAGGAGGAGACCTTCGGGCCCACCCTGCCGATCGTCCGGGTGCGCGACGCCGACGAGGCGGTGCGGCTCGCCAACGACACCCGCTACGGCCTGGGCTCGGTGGTCTTCGCCAGGCGCCGGGGGAAGGAGCTGGCCCGCCGCCTGCGCGCCGGCATGACCAGCGTCAACGCGGTCATGGCCTACGCCGCCGTTCCCAGCCTGCCCTTCGGCGGCGTCGGTGACTCCGGGTTCGGGCGCATCCACGGCGACGACGGGCTGCGCGAGTTCTCTCGCGCCAAGGCGACCACGTCGATGCGCTTCGCGCTTCCCGTCGACCTGCTCAGCTTCGACCGGCCCCAGGCGGCGGTGCGCGCCGTCAGGGCGATCACCCGGCTGCGCCACGGCCGCGGCGGCCGACCGGGCCGGTAGCCGGAGCTCGCCGCCTCAGCGCGTGCGGCCGAGCGCCTCGATGAAGGCCATCCCGCGAGGCGTGCCCAGCCCGGTCACGTCGTCATAGCCGCGCGCGGTGTGCAGCGACTGGGTCTGCCCCAGGGTCCGCAGCGACTGGACCAGGCCGCCGGAGGCGTCGAGCCGGTTGGCGTAGTCGACCCGCACCGCCGCCAGCGGCGCCTCCAGGGCGACCACGTCCCGAAGCGCGCCGGTGCCGCCGAGCCGGTAGAGCGCCGGGTTGAGGAAGCCGTGGTGCCAGCCCGCGTGCTGGTCGGCGAGCAGCTCCAGCGCCGCCACCAGCGGGGCCGCCAGGCTGGTGCCCCCGATCCGGTACTCGCCGTAGCGCACTCCGTCGGGAAAGGTCTGGGTGACGCCGACGATGATCCCGGTATTGGGGTCGCCGACCATGGCGAGGTCGGGGACGGTCCGCGCCCTCGCGCCTCCGAAGTGGCGCGACAGCGAGTCGGGGACGGCGTGCGACTGGTAGTCCGGCTGCTCGAACACGCGGCTGGTGCCCCCGCCGCTGCCGTAGAGGAACGGCCCCGGCGGTGACGCCCAGACGCCGCCGGCCAGCGTGGTCCGGTCGACGCCCCAACCGGTCTCGAAGACCCGCTCGCCGCCGGCGCCGATGCCCAGGCTGGTGCCTCCGACGCTGGTCACCCACGGCGCCGAGGCGGGGAAGTCGACGGTGCGCACCCCCCTGCGGGCGACCTGGTCGCCGTTGTCGCCGGAGGCGAAGATCAGCCCGACGCCCTCGATGGCGGCCTGCAGGAAGGTGTCGGCGAAGGCCCGGAGCTGCGCCGGCCCCGCACTCTCGCCGGGGCTCCCCCAGGAGTTGGTGATCACCTGGGCGAGCTCGCCGTCGAGGACGGTGGTGATCGCCTCGTCGAGGGCGACGTTGCTGCAGTCGCGGGCGCCCGCATACACCACCCGGGCCCGCGGAGCGAGCAGGTGGACCGCCTCGACGTCGAGGCTCTCCTCCGCATACCAGCTCGCCGGATCGCAGTGGGTGCCGCCGCCGGGGCTGGTGAGCGGTGGGGGCGCGATCTCGGTGAGCTGGTCTCGGCCGAGGGGCCGGAGCCCGCGGTTGCGCGAATAGCGATCGACATCGGCGCGGATGGTGGGGCTCGCATAGGCGTCGGTCACCGCCACCGTCTGACCGCCCCCGTCGAGCCCCTCCCGCTCGGCGTGCTCGAGGCCGTAGACCGAGCGCAGCTGCCCTGCGCTGTAGCCGCAGGGGACGTAGGGCGCCACCGCGCCGTCGGCGGGAGGCAGGTCGCTGGCGAGCCGCTCGCCCCACCAGGCGCTGCACGGCGGCCCGTTGACGAAGCCCGGGGGCGCCGCGGACGGTCCGGCGGTCACGTGGTCGGGATGGACCGCGGCACCGCCCTCGTCGAGGCCGCTGACCGCGACCACCCCGTGCAGGGCGGGCATCGACGGCGTCGCGGTGGGGCCGCGGAGCACCCTGTCACCGACGCGATAGCCGGCGAGGCCGGTGCCGAAGGCGGCCTCGACTCGGTCGGCGGTGCCCTCGGCGGCGATGTGATGGCGGTTGGCGGGGATGTGGACGACCCGCAGACCCTGCCCGCGCAGCCAGGCGGCCACTGCCTCGACGTCGGAGGGGGCGGGGGCGAAGCGCTCGCGGAACTCGGCGGCGCCGAGATGGTGGCCGTAGTGGGAGCTGCTCGGGTCGGAGACCGCCTCGGCGAGCCTGGTGACCTCCTCGGGGTCGCGCCAGGACATGTAGACGGCGAGGTCGACCAGCTGCGACCCGGGCACCGGAGCCTCCCGCTGCGCCGGCACCGCCCACTCGGGGACGCTGCCGGCCAGGCTCACCCGCACCTCGGCAGCCGCCGCCGAGGTGTGCGACGCGAGCGCCGCGACCAGGGCGGCGGCGGGGCTCAGCGCCAGCAGACCCATCCCGCCCAGGCGACGCCGACCGATCATCCACCACCGCCTTCGAGTGCCACCGCCACGGGGGCTGAAGGATGGTGGGGCCACGGCGCCGCTGTCAAACGGGCCGCCGGGCCGGCCCAGGCCGCGTGGGCGGAGGTGTCGCGACATCATCGCCCGCTCTCGGAGCGGGTCGTCCACTGGGGGCGG
>JAXDLS010000502.1:0-4726 GCA_034666485.1 Chloroflexota bacterium | reverse complement strand
CCTGGCGCGCAGCGCGAACACCTCGGCCACACCGAAGAGACCGTCCCCGCCCGCGCCGTAGCGGCGCTGATACTCGGCGTGGAACCGCTCCAGCAGCTGCCGGCCGGTGTCCGGGCCCACGGGCAGCGGCACCGGGATCTCCAGGCTGTTGACCAGCTGTTCCTGGAACCGCATCAGCGCCACCACCGAGACCTCGACCCTGCCCTCGATCCCGGCCTCGACGATCGCCGCGCACGCGGCCTGGGCAGCCCCCCGCACGGCCGCCGGCAGGGCCTCACCGGCGAAGGGCGCCAGGATGCTTCTCTCGAACTCGACGTAGCGCACCACGTCGCCGGAGGCGATGCCGTAGGCGGACAGTGTGGACGCCCCGTTCCCGAGCGGCACGATCACCTCCTGCACACCGATCTCCGCCGCGAACCCGAACGCGTGCACCGGGCCCGCACCGCCGTAGGCGTAGAGCACGAAGTCCCGCGGGTCCTGGCCCCGCTCGATGGTCTGCTGGCGGATCAGCGTGGCCGCCCGCATGTTGTTGACGTTCACGATGCCCGCCGCCGTCTCCTCCAGCGACAACCCGAGTCGCCTCGCCAACGCCCCCACCGCGGTGCGCGCGGCCGCGGCGTCGAGGGGCATCCGCCCGTCGAGGAACGCCTTCGGCCGGATCAGGCCCAGGACCACGTCCGCGTCGGTGACCGTGGGCTCGGTGCCGCCGCGCCCGTAGCAGGCCGGTCCGGGCTCCGAGCCCGCGCTCTCCGGCCCGACGCGGATCGCGCCGGTCGCCGGATCCTGCCGCGCCATGGTCCCGCCGCCACAGGCCACCGAGCGCACGTCCAGGCGCGGCAACCGGTAGGTGTACTGATCGACGGTGTTCTCCTCGGCCATCACCGGCTGGCCGTCCACGACCAGTCCGATGTCGAACGAGGTGCCGCCCATGTCGGTGGCGACCACCCACTGGTGCCCGTAGGCGCGTGCCAGCGACGCGACACCGGTCAGGCCGCCGGCCGGACCCGAGTCGATCGTGCCCAGCGAGGCCGCCGCCGCCGTGGCGGCGGGCAGGACTCCGCCGTTGGACTGCATGACCAGCAACGGCGTCGCCAGCCCATCTCGGTGCAGCGAATCGGCCAGGTCGCCCAGGTAGCGGCCGCAGGCGGGGCCGACATAGCCGTTGATCACGGTGGCGACCATGCGTTCGAACTCCCCCAACCGGGGCGACACGTCCACGGACTGCGAGACGTACGTCTCGGGCGCCACCTCGGTCAGCAGGTCGGCGATCAGCCGCTCGTGGACCGGGTTGACGAATGACCACAGCAGCGTGACCGCCACCGCGTCCAGCCGGTGACGCCGCACGAACCCGCAGATCTCCTCGCGAGCGCGCTCCGGATCGAGCGCCACCACGACCGTGCCGGTGCGATCCACCCGTTCGTGCAGTTCCAGGACCGCGCCAGGCACGATCAGCGGCGCCGGCAGGGACGTGCCGTGCACCTGGAACACCTCCTCGATCGGCCGCCCCGCGACCCGCCCCCGGCCGCGCATCATCGCCAGTGCGTCCCCGTGCCCGGCTGTCGTGATCAGGCCGACGCGAGCGCCCCGCCGCTCCAGCACGGCGTTGGTGCCGATGGTCGTGCCGTGGCTGAAGCGCGACGTGCTCGTCAGCATCCTCGGCAGGTCGCTGCCGATCTGCTCGCCGAGCCGGGTCAGCGCCGCGCGAACACCGTCGACGGGATCCGTCTTCGTCGACAGCGCCTTCGCGGTCACATGCCTGCCGCCGGAATCGACCAGGACACAGTCGGTGAAGGTCCCACCGATGTCGACACCGATGTAGTACACGGGCGCCCCCTTGCTGTGTGAATCACCTGCTCCAGGCGCCGGCGGCACCGGATGTCAGGTCAGCGTGCAGCCAGCATCGCGGCGCGTGGGCTCGCGTCGCATCCGAGGGACCCTGGTGATGCCCCAGTCATCCATCCCAGGATCCCCGGGCCGTGGAGCCGGGCGCTTCCTCACCGGCCTGCCGCGCACCGCGGCGAGGACGGCTGGTTCACCCTCCCATCAGGCTCGCCGGCGCGAGCGGGACCTCGACGAAGGACGAGGCGGCGGCGTTGCGCTGCACCGAGTACAGGCCGCCCGCGAGGCTCAGCATCTGCGCCGGGGTGGGCAGCAGGTGCGGGATGTCGGACGTGGTCAGCGTGACCCGCAGGCGATGCCCAGCGGCCAGCCGCGCGAAGGTGGGGAACACCTCGATGTCGAAGCGGGTCACGACGCCGCCGGTGGGCACCGGCCGCGCCGACGCCCGGGTGTAGGGGTGGTAGGGCAGCAGCGGCCTGCCGTCGGGCGCGAACCAGCTCCGCGCGGTGTCGAGCGCGCGCAGGGAGCCGAGCAGCGCACCGCTGGTCAGCGGCATCGAGGCCCCGGAGGGGGCGACGTCCTCGAGGGTGGCCTCGAGCTCGACCTCGGGCCGCGTCGAGGTGGCGAACACGGTGACGTCGACGGGACCGCCGAGCACGGTGTCCTCGGCGAACGGCGCGGTGGTGTAGGTGAGCGCGCCGGGACCGCTCTGCATGCTGCGGTCGTCGCCGGTGCAGGGGTTGCCGGGCAGGCGGAGGGCGCCCACGGCGGCGCTGAGACCGCCCGCCGACCACTGGTCGCTCTGCCGGCCGCAGGGGCTGCTGATGCCCGTCCAGACGGTGCCGTCGGCGCCGCCGGACGTGGTGGGCGCCGCCGCGGTGAGGCTGCCGTCGTTGGCCGACGGCGCCCCGCCACCCGGCCCGGGGCCGAGGTAGAGGGTGGTCGGGGTCAGCCCGTCGAGCGGGTAGCGGGAGGTGTCGACCCAACGGCCGGAGCCGAGCTGGTAGAGGTGGAGCGGCGTGGCGGTGGTGTCGATGCCGGTGTCGACACCCTTCAGCCAGCGGTCGAACCACTGCAGCTCCAGCCGCTGGAGGTCGATCCCGCTGCCGGCGCCGAGGTGGTACCAGGGCCCCATCAGCAGCTGGTAGCGGCCCGAGACCGGCTGCCCGGCGAGCATCGGCGCCTCCACCGGGCGTCCGGCGGCGGCGTTCTGCAGGCCTGAGTAGTTGAGCGGTTCGCCGCGCTGGAAGAGGTCGAACCAGCCGCCGACCAGGAAGGTGGGGATGTCCAGCGCGGCGACGTGGGCGAGCCACCGCTGGGGCCGCCGCTCCTGCCAGTAGGCGCTGTCGTAGGCCTCGGGTCCGCCGGTGAGGGTGGAGAGCAGCAGCCGCGCCTGCAGCGAGGCCAGGCCCTGCTCGTGGTCGGCGATCACCCGCAGCGAGCCCACCGGGTCCTGGGGGTTCTCGAGCAGGGCGTCGACGCTGTGCAGCCCGCCGGTGAGCAGCAGGTAGGGCACGTTGAACTCGGCGACGGGGAGACCGCCCATGGTGGCGGTGTCCCGGTAGAGGTCGTTGCCGGCGATGATCGGGAACATCGCCTTCAGCGGCGAGCCGGGACCGAGCGCGTTGGCGGTCAGCAGCTGGTCGATGCCGAGGTAGGAGGGACCGTAGGTGCCCACCCTGCCGTTGGAGCGGGGCAGCGCCGCCGCCCAGTGCACGAGGGTGGCGCCGTCCTGCTGCTGGATCGGGTCGAAGAGCCCCCAGCTGCCCCCGGACGCGCCGGTGCCGCGGACGTCGGCGATGACGGTGATGTAGCCGCGCTCCACCAGGTACGAGGACGCCCCCTGGCTGAGCCCCCCGCCCTGCTGGGCCGCCTGCGCACCCCCGCTCAGCGACTTGCCGTAGGGGGTCTGCACCAGCAGGACCGGGAAGGGCCCCGGTGCGGGCACCGCCGTGCCGCGGTCGGTCGGGACGTAGACGTCGGCCCGGAGCACGGTACCGTCGGCCATGGTCACGGGCACGTTGGAGGTGAGGCCCACTCCGTAGACGGAGGGCCCCGGCTGCCAGGCGGCGCGGCCGGTGTGGCCCTGGACGGCGGCTGCCGGCGCGGCGGCGCCGAGCACGAGCAGCGCCACGATGGCGCAGACCAGCCGCCACCGGGCGGCGATGCGAGCCGGCATCGGCTGTCCCTCCTCCCTGCGGATCCTCCCGCGGCTGAGTCTAGCCGTGCGGGTCGGTGACCACGGCGATGCGGAAGACGGGATGGTCGGGGGCGATGCGGCGCAGCTCGGGATCGGGCGCCTCGGGACCGACGCCGCCGAAGAACACCCCGACCTCGGCCTTCCACCTGCGGAGGTACGCCCGCAGGATCGGCGGCTTGTCGTCGTCGACCACCTCGGCGGCCCGGAAGCGCTCGCTGCGCCGGCCCAGGCGCAGCTCCCCCTCCCCCGCCACCCGGAGGTTGCGCACCCACTGCGTGTGTCCACGCGGCGCCACCAGGTACTGGACGCCGTCGATGACGAGGAGGTTGACGGGCGTCGTCCTGACCTCGCCGCTGCTGCGACCGCGGACGGCGAGCACCCGGGTGCCGTACACGCTCAGCCCGCTGCGGGTGACCGCGGCGACGAGGGGGTTGAAGACGTGGTTCGTGAACCATCCGGGCTTCTTGAAGGTGGCCATGCGCTCATTGTGGACCGCGTCCGGGCCGCCGCGAAGGCGGCCTTCCGGCGGCGTCGGGGAGGTCTCGGGCACCCGCGGATGCTCGAGGAAGAAACGCACCATCTCGCGGCTCGCATCGGGCCCGAGCGGGTCGGTGAACGAGCCGGCGGGGCTTCCTCCCGACCAGGCGTGTCCCGCGCCGTGGATCAGCCAGCACTCGGCGGCGACAT
>JAXDLS010000501.1:0-4019 GCA_034666485.1 Chloroflexota bacterium | reverse complement strand
CGCCCAGCTCGACATCGAGGAGCGGTTCCGTCACCTCTACGGCGCCGCCTTCGACGGCATCATGGTCCACGACGGCGAGCGCGTCCTCGAGGCCAACCACGCGATGGCGGCGATGTTCGGGTACTCGGACGACGCCATCCTCTCGGTGCCGCTGGCCGGGCTGATCGACCAGGGCTCGCTGCACCGGCTGCGGCCGGGTGCGCCGGGTGGTGACGAGGTCGTCGAGATCCAGGCGATCCGGCACGGCGGCGGCCGCTTCGTCGCCGAGCTCACCGACCGCGCCGTGCCGCTCGCCTCCGGGGAGGTGCGGGTGGCGGCGCTGCGCGACATCAGCCACCGGGTCACCGCCGACCGGCTGCGCGCCATGCAGTTCGCGGTCACCCGCATCCTCGCCGAGGCCGACACCCTCGACCACGCCGCCCCGCTGGTGCTGGAGACGATGGCGCGCGCGCTCGCCTGGCAGGCCGGTCTGGTCCTCCTCGTCGATCTCCGCACGCAGCGGCTGGTGATGCGGCATGGCTGGCTGTCGCCGCAGGCGCCGTGCCGCCGGGTGCTGGAGGAGGCGGCGTCGGCCACCTGGGGCTTCGGCGACGGGCTCCCCGGCCGGGTGTGGGCCAGCGAGCGGCCGGTCACCGTGGCCGACGTGGCCGGCGACCTGGGAATGCACGGCGTCCGGGTGACCCTGGAGGAGGGCGTCCGCCACGGTGCCGGCTTCCCCATCCTCCACGAGGGGCGGGTGACCGGCGTGGTCACCTTCGGCGGCCTTCAGACACGGCCGGCCGGCGACGACCTGGCCGCCCTGCTCGCCGACATCGGCAGCCAGCTGGGACAGTTCGTGGAGCGCAAGCGGGTGGAGTCGGCCCTCGCCGAGACCGCCGCCCGGCTCGCCACCCTCGCCGCCACCGACCCGCTCACCGGCCTGCCCAACCGCCGGGAGTTCGAGCGGGCGCTCCGCGATCCGCAGCCCGGCGGCTACTCGGTTCTGGCCATCGACGTCGACAACCTGAAGGTGATCAACGACGCCTACGGTCACGAGGCGGGCGACGCCGCCCTGCAGGCGGTGGGATCGGCGCTGCGCATGGTGCTGCGGGACATCGACGTCGTCGCCCGGACCGGCGGCGACGAGTTCGCGGCGCTGCTCCCCGGCGTCGGCGGCGGCGAGGCGGCGGCGGCGGCGGAGCGGCTGCGCCGGACCATGCACGGCATCTCCCTGCCCCGAGGCCAGGCCCGGGTGAGCGTCGGCTGCGCGGTGGGCGCCCCCAGCGAGGACGCGCTGCGCTGCTGGGCGGCGGCGGACGAGGCCCTCTACCGCGCCAAGAGCGCGGGCCGCGACCGCTTCGAGCTGGTGCCCGACGAGGCGCGGGGAGCGGTGTCCCTCAGTCGCCGGGCGCGCTGGGAGAGCCTGCTCCCGGGTCTGATCAGCCCCGACGGCATGGTCACCGTGTTCCAGCCGATCGTCGACCTCGCCACCGGCGAGGTGGTGGGCTACGAGGCGCTGGCGCGTCCCGCGAGCGGGTCCCGCGACGCCGGCGTCGACGAGCTCTTCGACGCCGCCGAACGGCTGGGCCTGGGACGCGACCTCGACTGGGTCTGCCGGCGCGCCGCCCTCCAGGCCGCCCGCCGCCTCCCCTCGGGCTGCAGCATCTTCGTCAACGTCAGCGCCGGCTCGCTGCTCGAGCCGGTGCACGGCGTCGACCAGATGCTGCTGCTGCTGCGCTGGGCGCACCGCCGCCCCGAGGAGGTGGTCCTGGAGATCACCGAGCGCGACGAGGTGCACGACCTCGACCGGCTCACCGAGGTCCTCCGCGTCTACCGCTCCCACGGGTTCCGCTTCGCCCTCGACGACGTCGGCGAGGGCCACTCCACCTTCGAGGTGCTGGCCGCCGCCACCCCCGAGTTCCTCAAGGTGGCGGGGAGCCTGGTGCGCAGGGTGGACGCGCTCGGGCCCCGAGGCGCCATCGAGGCCCTGGTCGCCTTCGCCACCACCACCGGCGCGGAGGTCATCGCCGAGGGCCTGGAGACCTCGGAGTCCGCCGCCATCCTCCGCCGTCTCGGGGTGACCCTGGGGCAGGGCTTCGCCCTCGGCCGTCCCGCCGAGCCGGAGGTGTGGTCCCGGGCGGCGTCCGCCTGAGCGCCGGCTACTTCCCCAGGTCGAGGGGCAGCTCGCTCTCTCCGGACCGGGCCGGGCGAGGACGGCGCGGCTCCGGCCGGCGGGTGCCCGAGGGCTGGGAGAGGAGCTGCTCGATGGTCGCGCGCATGTCGCTCATGTCCTTGAAGGAGCGGTACACGGAGGCGAAGCGCACGTAGGCGATCTCGTCGATGTCGCGCAGCCGCTCCATCACCAGCTCACCCAGCTCGCGGCTGGGGATCTCGGTGCTCCCCCGCCCGCGCAGCGCGTTCTCGATCTCCTCCACGAGCGCCTCGAGGCGGGACGGCGCCACCTCGCGCTTCTTGGTGGCGGTGAGCAGGCCGCCGAGCAGCTTGCGGCGGTCGAACTCCTCGCGACGCCCGTCCTTCTTCACCACGTAGAGCGGGACCGACTCGACCCGCTCGTAGGTGGTGAAGCGGCGCTTGCAGGCGAGGCACTCACGGCGCCGGCGGATCGCCTCCCCCGTCTCCGAATCGCGGGAGTCGACCACCTTGGAGTCGCCGCGGGTGCAGTAGGGGCATCTCATGTCCGGGAGGCGGAGGCCCGGCGGATCCGGACCCCCGCAATCGACCTAGCGGCGGTCGCGGAGGAAGGCGGGGATGTCCAGGTCGTCGACGCTGTAGCTCGGCGGGGCCACCGGCACCGGAGCGCGCTCGGCCTGGAAGTACTGCCGCGCCGCGGGCTCGTACGCCGGGGTGGCGACGACGATCTCCTCGCGGGGGGCGAAGCCGGTGGCAATGACGGTGATCTTGACCTCGCCGTTGGACCGGTCGTCGATCACGGTGCCGAAGATGATCTGCGCCTCCGGGTCGGCCGACTCGGCGACCAGCTGGGCCGCCTCGTTGACCTCGAAGAGGGTGAGGTCGTTGCCTCCGGTGATGTTCAGCAGGATCCCCTTGGCCCCGGCGATGGTGGTCTCCAGCAGCGGGCTGGCCACGGCGTCACGGGCGGCGTCGGCGGCACGGGTGTCGCCGCTGCCGAAGCCGATGCCCATCAGCGCCGCGCCCTGCCCGGACATGATCGTCTTCACGTCGGCGAAGTCGAGGTTGATCAGGCCGGGGTAGGTGATCAGGTCGGAGATGCCCTGGACGCCCTGGCGGAGCACGTCGTCCGCGATGCGGAAGGCGTCGGTGATGGTGGTCTTCTTGTCGGTGACCTGCATCAGCCGCTCGTTGGGGATGGTGATCAGGGTGTCGACCTTGGACTGCAGGCTGCTGATGCCCTCCTCGGCCGCCTTCTGCCGCCGCACCCCCTCGAAGCGGAAGGGCTTGGTGACCACGCCGATGGTGAGCGCGCCCTGGGTGCGCACGATCTCGGCGATGACCGGCGCCGCGCCGGTGCCGGTGCCACCGCCCATTCCCGCGGTGACGAAGACCATGTCGGCCTCGGAGAGCATCTTCTGCAGCTCCTCGCGCGACTCCTCGGCGGCGTCCTGGCCGACGCTGGGGTTGCCGCCGGCGCCGAGGCCGCGGGTGAGCTTGCGGCCGATGTGCATCTTCACCGGCGCCTCGCTGCTGTTCAGCGCCTGCAGGTCGGTGTTGACGGCGATGAACTCGACGCCGCGCAGCTTGCTGCGGATCATCCGGTTCACGGCGTTGCTGCCGCCGCCGCCGACGCCCACCACCTTGATGCGCGCGTTCCCCTCGAGGGTGCGATCCATGTCCTTCACCGGCAGCTCCTCCCGAATCTCCGACCGGGGCCGCTGCGGGGAGTACCCGTCCCGCAACCCTCTGTTGGTGGTGGTGTCGCCCTGCGGCGAACGATGGTTCATCCCCGACGGCCGTGGCGGACCCTGGCGCTGGTCGCCCCCGGGGGTGTCGGCCTCGCCGTCGCCGTCGCCGGAGCCCAGGCCGTAGAGCCGCATGCGTTC
>JAXDLS010000500.1:0-3045 GCA_034666485.1 Chloroflexota bacterium | reverse complement strand
GGAGGACGCGGTGGAGGAGACCTGGCGAGTCGTGCAGCCGCTGCTGGAGCACCCACCGGCTCCGGCGGTCTATCCGTGGGGGTCGTGGGGACCGCCGGAGGCGGATGACCTCGTTCGAGGCCATCCTGCCTGGCAGCCGCCGTGGCTTCCCGTCCCGCCCTGACCCACCGCGGCAGAGGTTCAGGAGCAGCACACAGGCCGCCGTGGACGCCCCGCGGCGGTCGCGGTCACGACGACCGCGGCCACGAGCGTCGCCGGCAGCACCCCGGCCCAGCGTGGCGCTGCCCTCAGCATGGACGCCCCGCTCGCGGCGCCCACCACGAGACCCCCGATGGCGGCCGCCTGCAGCCGCCACGCCCAGGGCTCCCGGGTGCCCGTGGCCAGCAGGCCGACCAGCCACGTCAGCGTCCCCGTGAGGTAGGTCGTGGACAGGGCCGGCAACGACAGGGTGCGAACAGCTCCCGCCTGGATCCCCATGGCCACCGCTGACACGGCGATGAGCACCAGCGCCGCACCGCCCTCCGGGCGTCCGTCCGTCGCGACCCATCCGACCAGCCAGCCGATCTCGACGCACAGCTCCACCCCGAGGGCGACCGTGACCCGCGCCGGCCATGGCGCGGGGGCACGCGATCCGCCGCCCCCGGGCCCCGTGATCAGTCCGGCGAGGAACACCCCGGCGGCGTACGCGGGGACGGCGCCGGCGGACCGCGCCGCCGCAGCCAGGGCTCCACTCCCAACGGCCAGCCCGAGCAGGACGAGGTTGCCCGTCATCACCGCGGTGAACACCCCACCCAGACCCAGAAAGCTGATGGCGTCGACCGCCCCCGAGGTCACGGTGAGAACGATCACCAGCAGATCGCGCGTGCGGTTCCCACTCATGTGCCGAGCGCTCAGGCTGAGCGCGTGCCCGGTTCGTCGCGGTCGCGCAGGCGTTCACGCTGCGGCCCGACCGTGTACCTCGGATCGCGGGTCGAGGCCCTGCCGGCCTCGAAGACGCCGAACCGGGTGACCGCCGAGCCAGCGAGCAGTGCTGTCCCGGACAGCGCCGACAGTGCCCTGCTCCGGCGGCCGAGGAGCGCCGCGGCCGTCCCCCCGGCGGCGAGGATCTGTCCTGCCCGCATCAGTGCCCCCGACCTCCCTGTCCGGTAGGGCTCGGCCGCCCGGCCGAGGCGCCGCTCGAGCAGCCATTCGGCGGTGAGCTCGGCCGCGGCTCCGACGGTGGCCAGCCGCGCTGCGGGCCCGGCGCGGTCGGGCGTGACGGCGAGCAGGCCGAGGCCGCCGGCCGCGGTGGCGGCCGAGCCGACGAACAGGTAGGGCAGCTCGCGGTGGGCCCCGTTCCACGCGGGCGCGGCGGTGTCGCCGAGCAGCACCGAGGTGTAGGCCGCGACCGCGGGTCCGAGCACGGCGGCCGGGATGGTGGCGGCCAGGCCGGCCCGGGGCAGTCTCCGGGTGACGGCGGAGGCCGCGGCGGCCAGCGCGAGGGGGGTGTAGGCGGACAGCAGCCAGGTGCCGATGCTCATCGGCGAGGTCACCTTGAGCACCCGGAGCATGTTGACGAACCGGGCGGGGCGGCCGAGGTCGTGCACCAGCGCCACCATCGAGAGGCTGATCGCCCCCGCCGCCCCGGCCTTCGCCGTGCGGGCCAGCTCCGGATGACCGGAGAGCTGCGCGCCCGCAGCGAGCGTCGACGAGGCACCCGCGAGCCCGCCGAGGAACAGGTAGGCGGGGATGTCCGGCCCCCACACCGTCTCCTTCAGAACGGGCCGGCCGTAGTAGGAGCTGAACTCGGCCTCCGGCACCAACGGCCTCTCGCCGCCGCGGCGCCCGCTGCCCTTCATGGCCGGCCCGCGAGGCACGCCGCGACGGCGGCGGCGGCGAGGCCGGCGGCGGCGATGCCCGCGTGCCGCCACATGCGTGGCAGATCACGGGTGGCGACCACCGGGTCCGGCGGCAGGCCATACACCTCGGGCCGGTCGAGCAGAAGGAAGAATGCTCCCGCGCCGCCGACGCCGTCGCCTGGATCCGCACCGTACAGCCGTGCCTCCGGCCGGCCGGCATGGTGCAGCTCGGCGACCCGTCGCCGCGCGCGCTCCCGCAGCTCGTCCAGCGGCCCGAACTGGATGGACTCGGTGGGGCAGGCCTTCGCACAGGCGGGCATCAGGCCGTCACCGAGCCGGTCGTAGCACAGCGTGCACTTGTGTGCACCGCCGTCCGACCGGCGCCGGTCGATCACGCCGAACGGGCATGCCGACACGCAGTAGCCGCAGCCGTTGCAGACATCGTCCTGCACCACCACGGTGCCGAACTCGGTGCGCATCAGCGCGCCGGTCGGGCAGACGTCCAGGCAGCCCGCCTCGGTGCAGTGCTTGCACACGTCGCTGGACATCAGCCACCGCAGGGCATCCCGCTCCGCCCCGGGCTGCTCGATGAACGCCACGTGCCGCCACGTCGAGGCGCTCAGGCCCTGGGTGTTGTCGTAGGACATGCCGGTCAGCAGGAGCCCGTCCTCGGGCACGCCGTTCCACTCCTTGCAGGCGACCTCGCAGGCCTTGCAGCCGATGCACACCGAGGTGTCGGTGAAGAACCCCATCCGCGGCGGGTGATCCCGATGACCGGCCCGCGCGGCCGGGTCGAGGAGACCGTCCATCTCACATCTCCATCCCGGTCTGGTCGGTGATCCGGGCGCGGTGCTGATACTCCCGCACCAGTGCACGCAGGGCCGGCCCGCGCGGCCGCCGGCCCGGGCGAATGTCGCAGGCCATGGCCTTGACCTCCTGGATGTGCACGTTCGGATCGAGCGCCAGATGGGCCAGCTCGTTGGCGGCATCGCCGGTGGTGTACCCGTTCGGTCCCCAATGCCAGGGAAGTCCCACCTGGTGGAGAGTGCGGCCCTGGACCTGCAGCGGCCGGATCCGCTCGGTGACCAGCACCCGGGCCTCGATCGCATTGCGGGCGGTGATGACCGTCGCCCAGCCGAGGTGCGCCAGGCCGCGCTCGGCGGCGAGCTGCGGGGAGACCTCGCAGAAGAAGGCGGGCTGCAGCTCG
>JAXDLS010000499.1:0-3256 GCA_034666485.1 Chloroflexota bacterium | reverse complement strand
CTCCCAGAAGGGGTTGCGGAGCATCCGCGCGTCGACCACCCAGTCGGCCTCCAGCTGGGGGCCGTACTTGAAGCCGAAGGACGAGAGCGTGACCGCGAAGCCGCCGGCGTCGCCGCCCCCGGGGGCGATCGCCTCCGCCACCCGGCGACCGAGCTCCGAGGCGTCGAGGGCGGAGCTGTCGACGACCACGTCCGCGGCGGCGCGCATCGCCGCCAGGAGCCGCCGCTCCGAGGCCACCGCCGCCGGCCCGGTGCCCGCCGCAGCGCAGGGATGCGGCCGGGTGCTGTCGGCGAGGCGCCGCACCAGCACCTCGTCGCGGGCGTCGAGGAAGAGCACCCGCACCCCCGCAGCCGGGACGAAGGCGCGCACCGCCTCGCCCTGGCGGGCGTCGACCACCGCCACCACCGGCCCCTCGCCGCCGCGCAGCGCCCCGGCCAGCTCCACCGGCAGGTTGTCGATGCAGCGCGCCCCCTGCCGCTCCAGGGCGGTGAGGGCGGTGGCCTTGCCCGCACCGCTCATCCCGGTCAGGATCCAGACCGGCGCCCGCCCCTCCTCCAGCTCCGTGCCCATGCTCTAGATCAGCTCCTTGATGCGCATCGCCACCGAGCGGGGCATCCCCGGCACCGCGGCGAGCTCGTCGACGCTGGCGTCGCGGATGCCCTCGATGCTGCCGAACCGGCGCAGCAGGGCACGGCGGCGCGCCGGCCCCAGCCCGCTGACGATGTCGAGCCGCGAGCGCAGCGCCTCCTTGCCCCGGCGGGCGCGGTGGCGGGTGATCGCGAAGCGGTGGGCCTCGTCGCGCACCCGCTGCACCAGGAAGAGCGTGGGACTGTCGGAGGGCAGCACCACCGGGTCGGCGCGCCCGGGGAGGAAGAGCTCCTCGTTGCGCTTGGCCAGGCCGGCGACGGGGACGTCGCCGAGCCCGAGCTCCACCAGCACGGCATGGGCGGCGGCGAGCTGCCCCTTGCCGCCGTCGATGAGGATCAGGTCGGGGAGCGCACCGAAGCTGTCGTCGGCGGGCGCGGTGGAGCGCCGCCGCGGCCGCCGGGGAGGCTCGCCGGCGGGCTCCTCGGCGACCGCCAGCCCTCCCCCCTCCTCCACCGGCTCGACGACCCGGCCGCCGCCGTTGCTCCCCGCGGGGTCGTCGACGGGGACGTCCCCGGCGGCGGCCTGGCCGAGGTGGCGGCCGATGCGGCGCCGCAGCGTCTCCTCGATGGAGGCGAAGTCGTTGGCGCCCTCCACCGTCCTGATGCCGAAGTGCCGGTAGTGGGCGGGGCGGGGGCGCCCGTCCTCGAAGACCACCATCGAGCCCACCGAGTTGGTGCCCATGGTGTTGCTGATGTCGTAGCACTCGATGCGCCGGGGCAGCTCGGGGAGGTCGAGGCGCGCCTGCAGGTCGGCGAGCAGGCCCTCGGTGCGGTCGGCGTCGAAATCGGCCTCGATGCGTGCCTGGCGCAGCGCCGTCGACGCCGTCTGGGTGGCCTGCTCGACCAGCTCGCGGGCGGCGCCGCGCTGGGGCACGCGGACCTCGACGGGGCCGCCGCGCTGCTCGCTGAGGAACTCCTGGAGCAGGGCGTGCCCGGGGGGCCGCTCGGCGACCATGATGGTCCGCGGCAGGCTCGAGGCGTCGCCGTAGTACTGGCCGATGAAGCTCTCCAGGGCGTCGGCGGCGCTGAGCCCGGCGACGCCCTCGAGGGCGTGGTTCTCCATCGTCGCCACCTTGCCCTCGCGCACCGAGAGCACCGTGACCATGCCGCGGTTCCCCTCCAGCGCCGCCCCCACCACGTCGCGGTCGTCGCGCGCGCCGCGCACCATGCGCTGACGCTCGCGGATGCGGTCGATGGCGCGGAGCCGGTCGCGGGCGCGCGCCGCCGCCTCGTAGTCGAGGCGCTCGGCCGCCCCCTTCATCTGGCCCTTGAGCTGGGCGGTGAGCACCTCGGAGCGCCCCTCCATGAAGAGCTCCACCTCGTCGAGCAGCTCGGCGTAGCCCTCGGCGTCGATGTTCCCCGCGCAGGGACCGCTGCAGCGGTTGATGTGGTAGTCGAGGCACACCCGGCCGCGGCGGAACACCTCGTCGCCGCAGGTGCGGAACGGGAAGATGGTGCGCAGCGACTTCACCGTGGTGCGCAGCGACTGCGCGCTGGTGTAGGGGCCGAAGTAGCGGGCCCCGTCGCGGGCCATGCGCCGGGTGTAGTACGGGCGGGGGAACATCGCCGCCCGCGCCACCGACTCGGCGTCGCCGCGCGGTGCCCGCGCCCCCTCCCTCGCCGTGCCCGGGGCCAGGGCGTCGGGGGCGCCGGGCCGGGGGATCTTCAGGTAGAGGTAGTTCTTGTCATCCTTGAGACGAATGTTGAAGCGCGGCCGGTAGCGCTTGATGAACTCGTTCTCGAGCAGCAGGGCCTCGCGCTCGGTGGTGCAGTGGACCACCTCGAAGTCGAAGATGCGGTCCACCAGCTGGCGAGTGCGCAGCGGATGCGAGTCGACGCCGCTGAAGTAGGAGCGCAGCCGGTTGCGGAGGTTGGCCGCCTTGCCGACGTACACCACCCGCGCCTCGAGGTCGCGCATCAGGTAGACGCCGGGTCCCTCGGGCGCCTCCTTGAGCCGCTGGCGGAGCAGCTCGGCGTTGTCGAGGATGCGGGCGGCGCGTCCCGCGGTGGCGGCCATGACCCCACTGTACCCACGACGTGCATCACCGTTCCGCGGCCTCGAGCTCGGCGAGGAACTGGGCCTCGTCGAGCACCCGCACACCGAGACGCTGTGCCTTCTCCAGCTTGCTCCCCGGCGCCGCCCCGGTGACCAGGGCGTGGGTCTTGCGGCTCACGCTCGACCCGGGGGTGCCGCCCAGGGCGCGGATCCTTGCCTCCGCCTCGGGACGGGTGAGCCGCTCGAGGCTGCCGGTCAGCACCCAGGTCTGCCCGGTCCACGGCCCGGCCGAGGCCTCGGAGCGCTCGGCCTCCACCCCCACCTCGCCGAGCCGGCGGACCAGCTCCTGCCCGGACTCGGACGCGAACCAGCCGGCCACGCTGCGCGCCACCACCGGGCCGATGCCCTCGACGGCGAGCAGCCCCTCCTCGCCGGCCGCGCTCAGCGCCTCCAGGGTGCCGAAGTGCACCGCCAGGGTGAGGGCGGTGTGCTCGCCGACGTGGCGGATGCCGAGGGCGTTGACCAGCCGGCCCAGCGGCACCCGCCGCCGCGCCGCGATGGCGCGGAGCAGGTTGTCGGCGGAGCGGTCGGCGAAGCCGTCGAGGGTGAGCAG
>JAXDLS010000498.1:0-2547 GCA_034666485.1 Chloroflexota bacterium | reverse complement strand
CATGGGCTCACCGGAAAGCCGAGACCGCCCTCGGCACCCGGCGGGTGGATGAGCGCTCTCGGCGTCGTGAGGACCTGGATCGACCGCGTGTCACTCCCCCGCGTCGCCGAGAGGGACTCAGGGCGGGAGGAGCCTTGGGCTGAACACCCTATACTCTGCGCCGGATGCACGGGACACCTCTCTCCCTCGCCCTCTTCTGGGTGGCGGTGGTCGCCTACCTCGTGGGCTTCCTCGCCTTCATCCTCCACATCGCATTCCGCAGGCGCGCGCTCTCCGACGTGGGCGTCGTGGCGGCGATGACGGGGTGGCCCTTCCACCTCGCGTCGATCGTGGCTCGGGCCCTGGAGGCGGGGCACTGGCCGCTGGGGAACATGTACGAGTACTCCACCGGCATCAGCCTGATCATGGTCACCGCCTTCCTGGTGCTGGCGCTGCGCCACCGGCTGCGGCTGGTGGGGGCGCCCGCGATGGGCCTGGCGGTGGCGCTGCTGGGCCTCGCCTACATGCTCTACGTGCCCCCGGGGAGCCTGGTGCCGGCGCTGCACAGCTACTGGCTCACCATCCACGTCACCGCGATGGCGTCCTCCTCCGGGATCCTCACCTTCTCCTTCCTCTTCGGGATGTTCTACCTGGCCCGCCGCTGGGCCGACCACCGGCTGGCCGCGGCCGCCGCCGTGCGGGTGGCGGTGACACCGGGCGGAACCCCGGTCTCGGTGGGGGGCGGCCGCAGCGGTGGCGACCCCCGGCAGGCGGCGGCGCGGGCGGTGGTGCGTGCCCTGCCCAGCGCCCGCACCCTCGACCACTGGAGCTATCGGTTCGTGATGCTCGGCGTCCCCATCTGGTCGTTCGGGGTGATCTGCGGGGCGATCTGGGGGGAGCACGCCTGGGGCCGGTACTGGGGGTGGGACCCCAAGGAGACGTTCGCCTTCATCACCTGGGTGACCTTCGCCATCTACCTTCACGCCCGGGTCACCTACGGCTGGCGCGAGGCCCGGGCCGCGGCGATCACGGCGGTGGGCTTCGTCTCGATCCTCTTCACCCTCTACGCCGTCAACCTCTGGATCGTCGGCCTCCACTCCTACGCCAAGGTATGACCCGGCTCGGGGCGGCGCTCGCCGCCCTGCTGCTGGCGGGGTGCGGGCTCGAGCAGGACGTCGGGGTGGGCGGCGGAGGCGGCGGCGGGCCCCAGGTGGGCAGCCCAGCACCGGCGGTGCGCATCGAGACCCTCGACGGCGGCGTGGTCGATCTGGCCGCCGAGCGCGGCCACCCCGTGCTGATCGACTTCTTCGGCTCCTGGTGCGGGCCGTGTCGCCGCCAGCAGGCCGACCTCAACGCGGTGGCGGCGCGCTACCGCCCCCGGGGCGTGGTCGTGGTCGGCGACGCCCTCCGCGACGACCGGGCGACGCTGCAGGCCTACCTCACCGGCCTCGGCGTGCCCTACCCCGCGGGGCTGGACGACGGCGGTGTCGCCGCCCAGTTCGCGGTGCTGGCGCCGCCGACCACGGTGGTCGTCGACGCCGGCGGGCGGGTGGCGGCCACCATCCTCGGCGGCATCCACCCCGAGGCGCTGTCGACGCTGCTCGACCGGCTGCTGACGGCCCGCTGAGACGCGCGACGGAGGAGGGCGGGCGGCCCCGGAGGACCGCCCGCCGGCTCATCCCGGACCGGCCGGGGTCAGCTCGCGCGGCGCGCCCAACGGGTCTTCTTGAGCATCTTCTTGTGCTTGTGCTTCCGCATCTTCTTGCGGCGCTTCTTGATGACCGAGCCCACGCGGGGCCTCCCTGTCGCCCTCGCCGGGGCATCTCTCTGACGCGCCGGCAGGCGCGGTCCATCGGCGGCGGAGTGTAGCAGTCGTGCCGTCAGGGACCGGCGGGGTCGGGGCCGAGCCCGGCGTAGGCGGCGCGCAGCCGCTCGCCGGTGCGGTCGAGGTGCTCGGGGATCACCTTGACGTCGGCGAGCACCGGCATGAAGTTGGTGTCGCCGTCCCAGCGGGGCACCACGTGGGCATGGACGTGGTCGGCGATGCCCGCGCCGGCCACCCGGCCGTGGTTCACCCCCACGTTGAAGCCGTCGGGGCCGAGCGTCGCCTGCAGGGCGCGCATCGCCCGCTGGAGCGCCGCGAACATCCCGGTGCCCTCGGCGGGGGAGAGGGCGATGAGGTCGGGGACGTGGCGGTGGGGGACGACCAGCAGGTGCCCGCTGCTGTACGGGTGGAGGTTGAGCACGGTGAAGGTCTGGGCGGTGCGCTCGACGACGTGCCTCTCCTGGTCGGTCTCACCGGCGTCGACGGCGCAGAGGACGCAGCCCTCGGGAGGGGTGCGATCCCCGACGTACTCCATCCGCCACGGGGCCCAGAGCTGGCGCACGGCGGCCGAGGATAGCAGCGCGGGCCGGCGTCACCCGCCCACCGCAAGTATTCGTTTGATGTGATCGTTTCGATTGTTGCGTCCCGGTTGACGGGGCGCGGGTCGCCGCCCCGCCGGGTGACCCCCTCACAACGCTTTCCTCCCTGACCCTGTCGGGCGGGGCCACCGTGGCCCCGCCCGA
>JAXDLS010000497.1:0-3897 GCA_034666485.1 Chloroflexota bacterium | reverse complement strand
GTAGTTGTAGGCGGTGCACGGGTTCTGGGAGGGCTCGCAACCGCCCGCGGGACCCTGCAGCGCGTGGGCGGCGAAGCTCTCGTAGTCGGGCCGCGCGTAGTTGACGTTGAGGTACACGGAGGCGTGCGACCCCGCTCTGCGGGCCCAGGCGAACTCCGACCGGAAGCAGGGGTTGCCGGTGAAGGCGCGGCCGCCGGTGATCCCGACGATGCCGAAGGCCGCGTCGTCGGGGTAGTCGTGGCCGCACTGCGGGAAGGAGATGTCGTTGCCGACCCCCTGGGCGGGGTAGTGAGCGACGGTCGCGGCACGCACCGGGGTGGGGGCCGTGAGCCAGGCGCCCAGGCTGGTGCTCAGCGCGAGCAGCACGCCGAGCAGGCGCAGGACGGGGGCGGGGGGCGTCGTCGCCGGGAGGTGCATGGACGTGGGGGAGGAGTCGGCGGGCGCCGTCGGGCCCGGGCTGCGAACCCTACCGCATCGCCGGTGGGCACGCCACCCCTCGGGGGCCGGTCGTCCCCGCACGAGGCCCACCGCCGCGGGGGCGGTGCCGGCCGCCGTCCGGCAGCGTCCCACCGCCCATGGCGCGCGGCGAGGACCCCATGGCGGGCGCCACAATGACCCGCTGATCGGTTCAGCGAGGAGGCGGGTTGATGAGCGCGGAGTCCATGCGCGAGGCGGCTGCGGAGGCGAGTGGGATCCTCGTCGAGTTCGAGGAGGTCCTCGGGCGGATCTCCGACGCCGACCTGCACCGTGCCGTCCCGGACGGGGGATGGACGGTGGCCCAGGTGGTGTCCCACACCCATCTCTCCGGGCTGCTGTGGATCGCCGCCCTCGAGCGGCTCCGCCACCGCCCCGAGCTGACCGGGTTCCGCGAGGAGGTCGGCCACGACGCCATGGGCTCGCTGCCCGCCTCCGCCGAGGAGGCCGCGAGCCGCATGGCCTCGCTCCGCGGTGCGCTCGACGACTGCCTCCCGGCGGCCGATCCGGCGGTGCTGGGGAAGGAGGCGGAGTTCGTGCCCCTGCCCCGGCTGGCCGCCGGCGACCTGCAGCCGCTGGTGGTCGGCCACCTGCGCGCGCACCTCGAGCAGGCGAAGGAGATCCTGCGGGTGCGGGGCGCCCTGGGCGTGGCGGTGGGTCACTGATCCGCAGCCTGCTGCCGGGCGGCTGAGCATGCTCGCCGCGGCCGGCTCCAACCTGCTGGCGGCCCGGTTCCAGATGGCGCTCTCCCTGGGCTGGCACATCGTGGTCGCCTGCCTCGGCGTCGGCTTCCCCATCGTCATCCTGGTCGCCGAGGGCCTGGGGCTGCGCCGCGGTGACACCGTCCACCGCGAGCTCGCCCGGCGCTGGTCGCAGGCCGCCGCGGTGCTCTTCGCGGTGGGCGCGGTGTCGGGGACGATCCTGTCCTTCGAGATGGGCATCCTCTGGCCGCGGCTGATGGGCGGCTACGGCGCGGTCTTCGGCCTGCCCTTCGCGCTCGAGGGCTTCGCCTTCTTCATCGAGGCGATCTTCATCGGGATCTACCTCTACGGCTGGAACCGGCTGAGCCCGGGGCGCCACCTGCTCACCGGCGTGCCGGTGGTCATTGCCGGTGTGCTCTCGGCCTTCTTCGTGGTCTGCGCCAACGCGTGGATGAACGACCCCCAGGGCTTCCGGCTGGTGGGCGGGAAGGTGCTCGATCCCGATCCGATCGCGGCGATGTTCAACCCGGCGACGCCGGTGCAGTCGGTGCACATGATCATCGCGGCGATCATGGTCACCGGCTACGTGGTGGCCGCGGTGCACGCGCTCGGCCTGCTCCGCGGCCGGCGCGGGGGCGGGCAGCGGGCCGCCTTCCTGATCCCGTTCACCCTCGCCGCGGTGTTCACACCGGCGCAGATCGTCGTCGGCGACGCCGCCGCGCGCTACGTCGCCGACCATCAGCCGGTGAAGCTGGCGGCCATGGAGGCGCAGGTCTCCACCGAGATCGGGCCCGCCGAGCACGTCGGCGGGGTGGTCGTCGACGGCCGGCTGCGCTACGCGATCATCATCCCCCACGGGCTCTCGCTGCTGCTCACCGGGCGCACCGATACCCGTGTCTCCGGGCTCGACGCCGTGCCCGTCGACCAGCGCCCGCCGGTGAACGTGGTCCACCTCGCCTTCGACCTGATGGTGGGCATCGGCACCGGCCTCCTCGTCCTCGGCGCCTGGCTGGGCCTGAGCTGGGGACGGCGTCGCGACCTGCCGCACTCGCGCTGGTTCCTGCGCGCGGCGGTGCTGGCCGGGCCGGCGGCGGTCGCCGCGATGGAGGCCGGCTGGGTGACCACCGAGGTGGGACGCCAGCCCTGGATCGTCTACCGGGTGATGCGCACCGCGGACGCGGTGAACACCGCGCCGGGGCTCGCCATCGGCCTGTTCGTGCTCATCGGCGTGTACACCGTGCTCACCGTGTCGACCGTCTACGTGCTGCGCCGGCAGGGTCCGGCGGCGAGCGCCTGACCGCCATGGCGCAGATCGTGCTCGTCTTCCTCTGGGCCGGGATCACCGCGTACATCCTCTTCGGCGGCGCCGACTTCGGCGCCGGACTGTGGGACCTGCTCGCCGGCGGGCCCGAGGACGGGGCGCGCGAGCGGGCGCTCATCGAGCACTCCATCGGGCCGGTGTGGGAGGCCAACCACGTCTGGCTGATCTTCGCCCTGGTGGTGGTGTGGACCGCCTTCCCCACCGCCTTCGCGGCGATCATGGCGACGCTGTCGATCCCGCTCACCGCGGTCGCCTTCGGCGTCATCCTGCGCGGCTCCGCGTTCGCCTTCCGGAAGTCGGTCACCGAGCCGGCGCTGCAGAAGCTGTTCGGCGCCTCCTTCGCCCTCTCCTCGGTGGTCACCCCCTTCTTCCTCGGCACCGCTGCCGGGGCGATCGCCTCCGGCCGGGTGCCCACGACCATCGGCGAGGGCGACGTGCTGCGCAGCTGGCTCACCCCCAGCGGGGTGCTCGGCGGGACGCTCGCGGTGGGGATCTGCAGCTACCTCGCCGCCGTCTACCTCTGCGCCGACGCCCGCCGATCGGGGGAGGACGATCTCGCCGAGGGGTTCCGCCGGCGCGCGCTGCTGATGGGGGTGCTGGTCGGCGTGGTCGCCCTGGGCGGGATCGTGGTGCTCCAGCAGGACGCCCCGCGCCTGTTCGGCCGGCTCACCGGCCCGGCGCTGCCGCTGATCTTCGCCAGCGGCGCGCTCGGCCTCGCCTCGCTGGTGCTCCTGACGGTGCGCCGCTATCTCGCGGTGCGCGCCACCGCCGCCCTGGCGGTGGTGGGGGTGCTCTGGGGGTGGGCGGTGGGCCAGTACCCGATGCTGCTCGGCACCCACCTGAGCATCGACGAGGGGGCGGCCCCGGCGTCGACGCTGCGCCCGCTGGTGGTCTGCCTGGTGGCGGGGACGGCGCTGCTGGTGCCGTCGCTGCTGCTGCTCTACGGCATGTTCCAGAGCGACCCGGGGGAGGACGTTCTCGTCTAGAGCGTCAGGGCGTGAGCCGCGAGTCGCCGTGCACCAGGGAGAGGAACTCCTCGCGGGTGCGCGGATCGCCGAGGAAGACGCCGCGCATGCTCGAGGTCACGGTGCGGCTGTTCTGCTGCTGCACCCCGCGCATCATCATGCAGAGGTGGACGGCCTCGATGATGACGCCGACCCCGGCGGGGGCGAGCACCTCGTCGACCGCCTCGGCGATCTCGGTGGTCAGCCGTTCCTGCACCTGCAGCCGCCGCGCGAACACCTCGACGAGGCGCGGCAGCTTGCTCAGGCCGATGATGCGCCCGTCGGGGATGTAGGCGACGTGCGCCTTGCCGAAGAAGGGGAGCAGGTGGTGCTCGCAGAGGCTGTACACCTCGATGTCCTTCACCAGCACCATCTCCGAGTAGGGCTCGGCGAACAC
>JAXDLS010000496.1:0-2821 GCA_034666485.1 Chloroflexota bacterium | reverse complement strand
GAGGCCGCCGCCGCGGAGCTGCCGCTGGCGGTCTGCGTGACCGAGGGCGTGCCCGTGCACGACATGATCCGCGCCCGCGCGGTGATCGACGCCTCCGGCACGCGGCTGATCGGCCCCAACTGCCCGGGCCTGCTCACCGCCGGCGAGTGCAAGGTGGGCTTCATCCCCAACCACGTCGCCCGTCCCGGCAAGGTCGGCGTGGTCGCCCGCTCGGGGACGCTCACCTACGAGGTCATCCAGGGGCTGAGCCAGGCCGGCCACGGACAGACCACCGCGGTCGGCATCGGCGGCGACCCCGTGCTCGGGCTCACCTTCACCGACGTGCTCGACCTCTTCCGGGAGGACGACGCGACCAGGGCGGTGGTGATGGTGGGGGAGATCGGGGGCTCCGACGAGGAGGCCGCCGCCGAGCTCATCGCCGCCGGGTATCCCAAGCCGGTGGTCGCCTTCATCAGCGGCCGCACCGCCCCGCCGGGCAAGCGCATGGGCCACGCCGGGGCGATCATCAGCGGCAACCGGGGCACGGCGCAGAGCAAGATCGACGCCCTCACCGCCGCCGGCGCGGTCGTCGGCGACACCATCGAGGACGTGGTCCGGCTGATCGGGGAGCGCCTCGGCGCCGCCTCGGGGCGGTAGGCGCGGCCTCGGCGGCCGCCCGTGGTGGTCACGGACCACGGGCCGGCACCCCGCTGGCCTGACGCGGGGGCGGTCCCGGCCGGCCGGCTCCGTACAATCGACCGGATGCGCGAGGTGTGGATCGTGGCCGCCGCCCGCACCCCCTTCGGCCGCTTCGGGGGAGGGCTGGCACGGCTCTCCGCCACCGACCTGGGAGCCGTCGCCATCCGCGAGGTGCTCCGCCGCGGCACGGTGCCGCCGGCCGAGGTCGGCCACCTGATCATGGGCACGGTGCTCGCCGCCGGCCAGGGCCAGGTGCCCTCGCGGCAGGCGGGGCTCAAGGCCGGGCTGCCCGCCTCGGTGCCCTCCTTCACCGTGAACAAGGTCTGCGCGAGTGCGCTGAAGGCGGTCAACCTGGGGGCGCTGCTCATCCGCGCCGGCGAGGCCGACGTGGTCGTCGCCGGCGGCATGGAGTCGATGTCGAACGCGCCCTACCTGCTCGAGGAGCAGCGCTTCGGCAGCCGGATGGGCGACCGCACCGCTGTCGACAGCATGATCCGCGACGGCCTCTGCTGCCCGGTCGACGGGGTGCACATGGGCGTCCACGGCAGCCAGGTGGCGGCCGAGATGGGGGTCGGCCGCGAGGAGCAGGACGCCTGGGCGCTGCGCTCCCAGCGACGCTACGCGCGGGCGCTCGGCGAGGGCTTCTTCCGCGACGAGCTGGTGCCCGTCGCCGTGGCCGGCGGCACCGAGGTGGCCGCCGACGAGCAGCCCCGGCCGGAGGCCACCGCGGAGCGGCTGGCATCGCTGCGCCCCGCCTTCGACCCCGGTGGCACGATCACCGCCGGCAACGCCCCGGGGGTCAACGACGGCGCCAGCGCGGTGCTGCTCATGGAGGCGGCCCGCGCCCGCGCCAACGGCCTCGAGCCGCTGGCGCGGTGGGTGGTGGGCGCCGACTCCGCCGCCGAGCACCCCTACCTGGCCACCGTGCCCGCCACCGCGGTGCAGGCGGCGCTGGCCCGCAGCCCCGAGCGGGTGGGCGTCGACCAGCTCGGCCGGCTGGAGATCAACGAGGCCTTCGCCGCGGTGGCGATCACCAGCACCCGCATGCTGGAGGTCGACCCCGAGCGCGTCAACGTCAACGGCGGGGCCATCGCCGTCGGCCACCCCATCGGCGCCAGCGGGGCCCGGATCCTCATGACCCTGGTCTACGAGCTGCGCCGCAGCGGCGGCGGGTACGGGGCCGCGGGGATCTGCAGCGGCGTCGCCCAGGGCGAGGCGACGCTTGTCCACGTCGGCTAGGGGGACGGCCGTCAGCGGCGGCGGGGCCGACGGCCTGGGGGACCGCGCCGCCGCCTTCGCCACCGAGGTGGTGCGGCCGCTGGCGCCGGAGATGGCCCGGGGAGGCGTCCGACACGCCGGGGAGCTGATCGCCGAGGCGGGCCGCCGCGGGCTCGCCGGCCTGCTCACCCCCGTCGAGTTCGGCGGCCAGGATGCCGGCCACGTCGCCTTCGCCCGCACCGTCGAGGCGGTCGCCCGGGAGTGCGCCAGCAGCGCGGTGATCTACGACGTCCACGTCAGCGTCGCCAGCGAGCCCTTCGCCCTCTTCGGCGACGAGGAGCAGAAGCGGCGCTACCTGCCCCGGCTCGCCGCCGGCGAGTGGCTCGGCGCCTTCGCCCTCAGCGAGCCCGGCAGCGGCAGCGACGCCGCCTCGCTGGTGACCCGGGCGGTGCGCGACGGCGACAACTACGTCCTCGACGGCAGCAAGATGTGGATCACCAACGCCGGCGAGGCCGGCCTGTACCTGGTCATGGCCCGCACCGGCGGCGCCGGCGCCCGGGGGATCAGCGCGTTCCTGGTGGAGGCGGCATGGCCCGGGGTCCGTGCGTCCCCGCCGCTGCGCAAGCTCGGGCTGCGCGGCTCGTCGACCGCCGAGCTGGTGCTGGAGTCGGTCCGGGTGCCCGCCGCCAACCGGGTGGGACCCGAGGGCACCGGCTTCCGGCTGGCGATGGCGGCCCTCGACAGCGGCCGCATCGGCATCAGCGCCCAGGCCACCGGCATCGCCCAGGGCGCCCTCGAGGCCGCCGCCGACCAGCTCCGCCGCCTCGGTCTCGACCTGCCCGACGCCGCGCTGCTCGACGAGGGCGCGGCCGCTGCCGCCCCGGCGGCGGCGTCGCGGCTCGCCGGCATGGCCGCCCAGGTGGCC
>JAXDLS010000495.1:0-4751 GCA_034666485.1 Chloroflexota bacterium | reverse complement strand
TGCGCTACTACCTGCTGAAGTTCTCGCTGACCCAGATCATCGCCTTCGACTTCGACGAGGCGCTGCGGGTCACCGGCGACACCGGCGTCTACCTGCAGTACGCGCACGCCCGCGCCTCGGGGATCCTTCGGAGGACCGAGGCGGACGGCGACGGCGAGGGCCCGCTGCCGGTGCCCGCGGGCCTGATGCCGGTGGAGCGCGCCCTTCTCCACCGCATCGAGGCCTACCCGCGGGCGGCCGCCGAGGCGGCGGCCTCGCTCGCCCCGGTGGTGCTGGCGGTCTACGCCTTCTCGCTCGCCTCCGCCTTCAGCGACTTCTACGAGCACACCCCGCCGGTCGTGCGCGAGGAGGACCCCGACCTCCGCCGCTTCCGCCGGACGCTCACCGCCGCCACCCGGGCCACCCTCGGCGACGCGCTGCACACCATGGGGATGGCGGCGCTCGACGAGCTCTGAGCTCAGCGCCGGGGCAGGCCGGCGAGGATCAGCGAGGCGTGGCTCTGCACCTGGGGGTAGTTGCCCAGCGGTCCCCGCCCGGGCAGGGCGACCTCGCCGAGCAGGCCGCCCACCCCGTGCTCGGCGAGGGCGGCGGCGACGTGGCGCAGGCCGTCGCCGCCGCCGCGCTCCAGGGCGGCGCCGAGCCAGAGGGTGGCGAAGACGAAGGGCGCGCACGGGTCGACGATGCCGTCGTCGATCGGGCTGTGGCGCTCCACCAGGCCGGAGGCTCCCAGCTCGCGGGAGAGGGCGTCGAGGGTGGCGGCGGCGCGGGGGTCGGTGAAGGGGAGGAAGCCCACCAGGGGCACCAGCCCCAGGGCACCGTCGAGGCCGCCCCCGGGGTGCAGGGGCAGGGGGGCGGCCGGGGGGAGCCCGTCGAGCACCGCGGCGCGGACCGTCGCCGCGACCCCCTCCCAGCGCTCGGCGTCGCCGTCGACGCTGCCCCGCCGGGCGAGGGCCGCGGCGCGGCGCAGGCCGGTCCATGCCATGACCCGCGACTGGGTGTAGCAGCGGGGCGCGCCGCGGATCTCCCAGATGCCGTGGTCGGGCTCCTCCCAGCGCCGCTCGGCGAGCCCGGCGAGGTCGGTGACGGCGAGGCGCAGCGCATCGGGCAGGGCGCCGGCGCGGTCGAGGGCGTGGGCGAGGTCGACCACCTCCCCGACCACGTCGAGCTGCGCCTGCCCGGCGGCACCGTTGCCGATGCGCACCGGCCGGGCCCCACCGTGGCCGGCGAGGTGGTCGAGGGTCACCTCGACGGGCGGGGCGGTGCCGTCCACGCGGAGCAGCGCCGGCGCCACGCCCCCGCGGCAGGCCTCGCCGCAGAAGGCGCCGAGCGCGCTCGCCTCCTCGACCAAGCCGAGGCGCAGCAGCGCCAGGCCGGCGAGGGCGGTGTCGCGCGGCCAGCCGTAGCGGTAGTCCCAGGTGCGCGCCGACCCCGGCCACTGCGGCAGCGAGGTGGTGGGGGCGGCGACGATGCCGTGCCCGGTGCCGCGCTGCTGCAGCCCGCACAGCACCAGGCCGCTGCGCACCACCGCCTCCACGGCGGCGGTGGGGCCGAGGGCGCGGCCGACCACCCCCTCGGCCGCCCCGGCGGTGCTCATCCGCCCCGACAGCGCCCGCCAGCGGGCGAGGGTGCCCTCGAGCAGCTCCAGGGCGGCCTCCGCCGGCAGCGGGCTCTCGGCGCCGCTCAGCACCACCGCCGCGGGCGCTCCGGGTTCCACCGGGAAGCGGGCGCGGACACCCCCCGCTCCCTGCTCCCAGCGGCCGGGCGAGTCGACGCTGAGCCGCAGGCCGCCGGCGGCCGCCACCACCCGCCCGCCCGCCTGGTCCCAGCGGGGCGGCAGGGTGCCGGCGCCGAACGCGGGGAGGAGGACCACCTCCACCTCCACCGCGCTCCCCTCGGCGCGCAGGCCACGGAGCAGCCGTGGTGGGCCCTCCCAGGCGAGCACGTCGTCGACGGTCAGCCTGCCCTCCGCGGTCTCCCAGACGCTGCGCACCCCGAGGGTGGGGCCCAGGTAGCCACGCTCGACCAGCTCCGCCGGCGCGGCGGGGCGGAGCTGGAAGCGACCCCCCCGGGCGGTGTCGAGGATGCCGAGGAGCACCGGCGCGGAGTCGACCCGCGGCCAGCAGAGCCAGGCCACGTTCCCGTCGGGGGCGAGGAGCGCCGCGGTGCGCCCGTCGGCGAGCAGCGCGTGGTCGCCGATGGCGTGCTGGCGCGGACCGTCGGGAGGCACGGCCGCATGATGACGGAGCGGGATTGGTTTTTACATCGGGATGACACGTCCCCCCGTCCACTCGCGAGTACCCGTCGCCACCATCCCCACACCGGTCCGGCCGCGGCCCCGAGGAACGCGCAGCGTTCCTCCTTCCCCACCCCCCTCGGCCCTCCGCTGACGCCAGGGCGCGCGAAGACGCGCCCCGCCGGCGAGTGCCGGCGTGGAGGGGGTAGCTGAGGGCCTGACGAAGTCATGCCCTCAGCTGGACGGGGGAGGCGTGCCTCCCCCGAGTAAAAAAAGCCCCGGTGACACGCCCCACGCGCCCCCCCGGCCTCCACAGCCGGAGCCGGTCCCGCCCGCCACCCCGGCCGGCCCAAGCGTCACCGGGGCGTGACCGGTCCTGAAGATCCGTGCACCGGAGGGTGCCCGGGCCTTAACCGCGCGGCGACCACAATGCCCGGAGTGGATCGCGCCGGCGCCACCTCGGGCTGGGGGGCTCAGGGGTGAGAAGGGTTCACCCTTCGTGAGCGCTGCGCGGTCTCAACTGGGGGACGGCGGCTGCCACCGTGGCGGCCGCCGCCTTCCAGGCGGTGGACTCCCGCCGGCGCGCCAGGCGCGCCGGCCACCGTCTCCCCCCGCCCTACTGAGAGGCCAGCCGCCCGCTCACCTGCGCCGGCTGCGCGACCCGGACCATCCGCAGCAGGGTCCGGCCGTCGACCATGGTGATGCGGTGCACCCGGGCGAAGCTGCCGGCCACGTCGGTGAACTCGCCGGTGGTCACCATCACCCCGCCGGCGGCGCCGACGGCGCGGATCACCGTGTGCAGCTCGCGGAGCGCGCCGATGTCGACGGTGGTCTGGCGGTAGTTGCGACACTGGACCAGGACGGTCCCGCGGCGGTTCCGGAGCTCGATGTCGATCCCCGCGCCCACTCCCCGGCGGGTCTCGACCGCCGTGTAGCCGGCGCGGCGATAGGCCGCGGCGACCATCTCGGAGAGCCGCTCGCGGGGAAGGCGGCGGAGCTCCTCGAGTTCGCGCCGGACCAGGTCGCCGCGGTGCGCCCGGTAGCGTTCCGGCCAGGCGGAGACGCCGGCGAGCAGGGCGCCCGCGGCCGCCAGCAGGGCCAGGTCTCGCCACGGCTGCTGCAGCCCCACGCCGCCGCCCCAGAGCACGGGCACCAGGGTGACCAGCGCGAAGGCGACCGCTGCCATCACCAGCGGCGTCCACAGCGGACCTCGCAGCGCGAGCCGTCGCAGGATGCGGTAGACGCGCCTGGCGTGGTCCTTGAGCGGGCGGGGCGGTGGGCGCCGCGGCCTGATCACGGTCCTAGAAACTACTACGGTTCTTGACGTTGCGCCAGTCCCTGGACCGATCCGGTGGCGGCTACCCCATCTCCAGCGCGGCGGCGGTGATGATCGCCTCGAGGTCGAGGGGCGGCGGCGGGGAGCCGCGGTGGACGTCGACCTCGCCCTCGCCGGAGGCGAGCAGCCCCCCGACCGCGTTGGTGTCGGTGGTCTCCGCCACCTCCCCGGGGGCCTCGCCGAGGCGCCGTGCGTAGGCGGCCACCGGCAGCCCACCGGCGAGCAGGATCACCCCCGCGCCCACCGGCGTGGAGACCACGCAGGCGGCGTCGGCGCGGTCGCGGGCGAGCACCTGGAGGAGGCCGGGGAGGCGCACGAAGCTGGCGTGGAGGCCGGTGAGCAGCGCGGGCGAGCGCATCGCCAGCGCGAGGGCGACGATGATGGGGGCGGCGTGGGGGCGGACGTTGATCTCCACCATCGGTCCCCGGTCGGGCCCGGGGAGGCGCAGCGGCCCCTCGACGACCCGGTCCTCCTCCTCCACGCTGGTGGCCACGCAGCCGCCCTCGAGGAAGACGAGCACGTCGCGCCGGCGGTCCGGCCCGGCGAGCTCGACCACCCCGGTGTAGCGTTCGGCGGCGAGCAGACGCAGCATCCTGGGGGCGTCGGCGAAGGCGGTGCTGAGCCGGGCCAGGCGGGGCATGCCCGCCGGCATCGGCACCCAGCGACCACCCGACGGCGGGTGACGCCGCGGCGCCGCCGCGGGCACCGGGGCGGGCGTGGCGGCGACGGGTTCGGGCTCCGGGGCGGCGGCGACGGGTTCGGGCTCCGGCTCCGGGGCGGCGGCGACCGGCTGGAGCTCGGGCTCCGGCTCCGGAGCGACGGCGACGGGCTCGGGCTCCTGCTCGGGGGCGGTGGCGACGGGCTCGGGCTCGGGCTCGGGGGTGGCGGCGACGGGCTCGGGCTCCGGCTGCGCGGCGGTGACGGGCTCGGGCTCCGGCTCCCAGGGGGCGGCGGCGGGCTCGGGCTCCGGCTCCCAGGGGGCGGCGGCGGGCTCGGGCTCCGGCTCGGGCTCCGGGGCGGCGGCGACGGGCTCGGGTTCGCGCTCCGCGGCGGTGGCGACGGGCTCGGGCTCCGGCTCGGGGGTGGCGGCGACGGGCTCGGGCTCCGGCTGCGAGGCGGTGACGGGCTCGGGCTCCGGCTCCCAGGGGGCGGCGGCGGGCTCGGGCTCCGGCTCCCAGGGGG
>JAXDLS010000494.1:0-8734 GCA_034666485.1 Chloroflexota bacterium | reverse complement strand
CAGGGAATCGGAAGGAGGAACGCTTCGCGTTCCTCGAGGCCGGGGCTGTGCGGGCTCGTGTGGATCGGCAGCGGCAGGAGACTGGTCCGCCGGACTGAGGGCCTGGCCGACGGCTAGCCGTAGAGGGCGGTCGTGACCTGGGCTTCGCGGGTGGCGACGGAGGGGGCGGGGACGACCTGGTCGCGCTCGATCCAGCCGGTGGTGCCGCTGGCGGTGCGCACCTGGACGAAGGCGCCGTGGTGGCCGAGGGAGACGAGGCGGGTGGCGGTGAGCACCGCCTCGCCGCGGGGGGCGTCGAAGCGCGGCTCGGTGAACAGCGGGTACGGCATGCCCGCCCAGGAGGCGACCAGGGTCACCGGGCCGTCGGGGAAGTGGCGGTCGCGGTAGATGGTGCGGCGGTCGCGGTTACCGCGGCTGAGCAGCACCACCAGCTGCAGCCCGCGGAGCACAGCGCCCTTCCCCGCGCTCGCCTCCACGGCCACGTCGGTGCCGGTCTCGACCAGCCGCGCGGTGCAGGTCACCCAGCGGGGCCGGCGGACCCGCCGCGACCACTGCCCCACGAACCCCTTGCGCTCGAACTCGATGGCGCGCGCGCTGTCGGGGCCGGTGACCTCGTAGCGGAACGGCGGGATCCCCACCATCTGCTCCATCACCGCGAAGACCTCGCGGGGCGGCGCGGCGGCGACGAACCTCCAGCTCTGACGGCTGGGAGCGAGACGGTCGTGCTCGCCGGACTCGGTGGCCATGCGCGGGATTGTACGGATCGCCCCCGCGGGGGGCGCCGGGGGGCTACGTGAGCAGCGGGCGGCCACGCAGCGCCAGTCGCTCGAGCAGCCGGGGGAGGGGCCCCAGACGCGGCCACAGCGGCGCCTCCTGGCAGCGGAGGTGGCGAAGCACCTCACCGTTCCAGCGGCGCTTGAACTCGAAGTAGCCGGCCCCGGGAGCGGCGGGGTCCTCGTGGTTGGGCACGCCCCACATGTCGTAGACGGCGCAGCCGTGGTCCAGGCCCCACTCGATCGCCCGCCAGTGGAGCAGGTAGGTGGGCTGGAGCCCGGCGTGCTCGAGGGTGCTGCCACCGAAGAGGTAGATCAGGCGGGGACCGGCGGCGACGGCGACCATGCCCGAGACCGGGGTGCCATCCACCCGGGCGATGAGGGTGGCGACCGGGCAGCTCCCCGGGAGATGGCGGAGCAGCGCCCGGTGGTAGGCGAGGTCGCGGGCGACGAAGCCGTTGCGGCGCACCGTGGACTGGAGCAGGGGGTGGAAGAGGTCGGCGGCGGCGGGGTCGCGGTGGATCTCGACGCTGACCCCTCCCGCCTGGGCCCGGCGGATGTGCCGCCGGGTGCTCGCCTTCACCCGCTCCAGCACCGCGCCGGCGCCGCCGCCGAGGTCGACCGCATAGGTGAGCCGGTGCTGGACGTCGTAGGCGCTGTCGCGGAGCCCGGTGGCGGACCGGATGGCGCCGGCGTGGGGATCGTCCACGCCCCACTCCGGGTCGAGCTTCAGCACCAGGGCGCGGCGGCGACGGGCGATCCGGGCCGCCGCGTCGATCAGCGCCACCGCCGGCGCGACCCCACCCTCGCCGGAGGGGACGGCGGGCCCGCGGGGCGCGTAGGCGAAGCGCAGCGCGCCGCCCGGCCCCGGCCGGCTGAGCAGCTGGAGTGCGCCGGCGAGCTCGCCGCCGGTGCCCGCGGCGACCACCAGCCGGTCGACCGCCCAGCCGTGCTCGCGCTTCAGCTCCGCCCACGCCCACGTCTGGAGCAGGTTGCCGCCCGCGGCGCCGAGCACGAAGGCATCCCAGCGCTCGCGATCGCCGGGGGTGGCGGCGCGAACGCGAGGAGTCGCCGGCGCGGGCGTGCTCAGGCGGGGCATCGCGCCATTAAACGGTGGCGGAGGCGGGCGGGCGCGGCGCCGGTCGCGGCGGCCTGTATCGTTCGCCTGCCGTGACCGCCCTCCGCCCTCCCTCCCGCACCCCGCGGTCCCGGCGCCCCTAGGTGGATCCGACCACCCTGCTGACCTACGGATTCATCGCCGCGGTGGCCCTGGTCGCCCAGGCCGCCGAGGGGCGCGGCGTCGAGCGCGACCTGGCGGCGCCGCGGGGCACGTTGACCGTCCTCGACGTCGCACGGGTGCTGGTGCTCTTCGTGGTGGTGTACGCGATGCTGCTGGGCGCGGTCGAGATCCTGGATCGCACCCACGGCGGCGTGGTCGAGGGCATGCTCACCATCGCCGCCGGCGGGATCTCGCTGCTGCTCATCCTCACCGGCTGGGACCGGATCCCCGGCCTGCGCGGGCTGCGGCCGCGAGCCCCGATCTCCTGGCTCGCCCTCTCGCTCCTCCTCCTCGCCCTGGCCCACAACCTGGCTCCCACCTCCGGCTCCTCGTCGGTCGCGGACACGGTGTCGAGACCCCAGACCAGCGGCGACCTCGTGGCCGGCCAGGTGCCGTTCGTGATGCTCGCCATCGCCTCGGTGGGCCCGGGGGTGCGCCGCACCCTGCGGGAGACCCTCGAGCGCCTCGGCCTGCTTCCGTTGCGCCCCTGGTGGTGGCTGCTCGGAATCGCCACCGGGGTGGCCGTGGTCAAGGGCGGCAGCCATCTCTACGACCTGGTGAACTCGTTCACCCCGGCCGACTGCCGCCTCCAGCAGGAGCGGGTCTTCGAGCATCTCGCCGGGCCGGCGCGGCACTGGTACGCCCAGCTCGCCATCGGCGTCGCCGCGGGGACGGGGGAGGAGCTGCTCTTCCGCGGCGCCCTGCAGCCGCGGGTGGGCATCCTGCTGGCCTCACTCCTCTGGGCCAGCTTCCACCTCCAGTACACCTGCCACGGGCTCCCCTCGGCGTCGAATCTCTACATCCTGGTGCTCGGCCTGGTCTTCGGCGCCCTGCGCAGGTGGTTCGGCCTCGGAGCCGCCATCGCCGCCCACGCGGCCTACGACTCCACCATCCTGCTCGGCCTCTGACCGGCGGAGGCGGTAGGTCCGGCACATGGCGTCGAAGCGCCCCAGGGTGTGCTCGTCGAGAAGGCGCCGGTGGCGGTCGACGAGGGGGACCAGCTCCTCGCGGAGGAACCGGCCCCGGGCCATCCACTGGTAGTAGCTGCGACCGCCGTGGTGGTAGGGGCCGTAGAGGACGCCGCCGGGGAAGGTCCGCACCAGCCAGCGGAAGAGGCCCTCGTGGCGGGTGTGCATGCGCAGCGTCACCTGCGGCTGGCGGCCGTCGCCGCCGAAGTGCCCCTCGCCGGCGAGAACGCCCAGCAGGTAGCCCACCTCGAGGTCGGGGACGTCGGCCATTCGGGCGATGGTCGGCCCCGGTGTGTTTCACCGTCAACCGCCCCGCAACGCCCCGAAGCGCCCCGAAGGGGCGAGGTGCCGCCCGGCCCGTGGCTTTGGTGCCTCCCGCAGGAGCCCGCGACACCGTCCCGCACGGATGTCGCTCTTCACCCATGTTCCCTGTTGCCTCCCGCAGGGAGGTGTTGTTTCACGTCCTGTTTCCCGTGAACCCTCCGGCCGGACCGGTGTTCTGCTTCCCCGGTCGCCTTCCGCATGTGCCTCCCGCACGGATGTTGTTTCACCGTCATGTTTCCCGTGAAACCGCCTCCACACCCGGACCGCGCTGCTCACCCGCGGTGGACCCCTGGGTGCCTCCCGCAGGGACGTGTTGTTTCACCGTCATGTTTCCCGTGAAACCGTCTCCCACACCGACCGCATGGCTCGCCCGTGGCGAACTCCCGTTGCCTCCCACAGGGACGAAGGAGCCGCGGGCTGTCCACAGAAGGACGCGCAGCGCCTGCGCGCCGCGTATTCCGCGACGGGCCCGGGGGCTGTGGACCGGCGGTGGAGAGGGCTCGTCCCGAACCGGGCACCTGCCGCTGCGGCGAGTCCGGCACGGCGATGCCACCGACACACCCGCGCGCACGTCTCGGTGGCGCCTGCGGTCGACGGGCACGCCGATCAGCCGCTCGCCCCGTTCCCCGGCGCGCGCATAATCGAGACGTCGTGCCGACCAGGATCATCGCCGTCGCCAATCAGAAGGGTGGGGTCGGAAAGACGACCACGACGATCAACCTGGGCGTCGCTCTCGCCGACCTCGGCCACCGGGTCCTCATCGTCGACGGTGACCCGCAGGCGAACGCCACCTCCGGCCTGGGCGTGACCGCCGGCCAGATCAACGCCACCATCTACGACGTCGTGGTGCTGGGTCGGCCGCTGAACGAGGCGCGGATCCCCACCATGGTCCCGAACCTCGACCTCATTCCCTCCACCATCGCCCTCGCCGGCGCGGAGATCGAGCTGGTCGGGCTGGCCCGCCGGGAGATGCGCCTGCGCTACGCCCTGGAGGCACTGGACGGGCACAGCGACGACTACATCCTCATCGACTGCCCCCCCAGCCTGGGCCTGCTCACGGTCAACGCGGTGGTCGCCGCCCACTCGCTGCTGGTGCCGATCCAGTGCGAGTACTACGCCCTCGAGGGCCTCGGCCTGATCACCCACACCCTCGAGCTCCTCCGGCGCGAGCTCAACCCGACCCTGGCGGTCGAGGGCATCGTCCTCACCCTCCACGACCCCCGTCTCACCCTCTCAACCCAGGTGGTCCAGGAGGTGCGCAGGCGGTTCCCCGAGGAGACCATGGACACGGTGGTGCCGCGCAACGTCCGGCTCAGCGAGGCGCCCAGCCATGGCCTGCCCATCAGCCGGTACGACCCCACCTGCAGGGGAGCGGTCGCCTACGCGCACCTCGCCGCCGAGCTCCACGACCGCGTCTCTGGACGTGCCCGGCGGCTGCCCGGCACGCCGGCGACCCCGGCGACACGATGAGCGGCGACGGCGGCTCCACGCCACGCCGGCGCGGGCTGGGACGCGGGCTGGACGCGCTGCTCAGCAGCTCGGCACCTCCACTCCCGGACGGCGCCGGGCTCGGCGAGGGCCAGGACGAGGCCCGCCTCCTCGAGGTCGACGTCGCCGGCATCCGGCCCAACCCCGAGCAGCCGCGCCGCGAGTTCGACGCCGATGCGCTCTCCAGCCTGGCCGACTCCATCCGCGCCCACGGCCTGCTCCAGCCGATCGTGGTGGAGCGTGATGGCGCCGGCCTGCGGCTGGTGGCGGGCGAGCGCCGGCTTCGCGCCGCAGCCCTCGCCGGGCTCTCCCGCATCCCCGCCCTGGTGCGCCCGGCGACGCAGTCGGGCCGGGAGGCGCTCGAGCTCGCCCTCGTCGAGAACCTGCAGCGCACCGACCTCTCGCCGCTCGACGAGGCCGCCGCCTACGCCCGGCTCGCCGACGCCTTCGGCCTCTCCCACGAGGCCATCGCCCTCCGCGTCGGCCGCAGCCGGGCCGCGGTGACCAACACCGTCCGGCTGCTCGCCCTCCCCGCCGCGGTGCAGACCGCGCTCCGCGAGGGACGGCTCACCGCCGGCCACGCCCGCGCGCTGCTCGGCGCCCCCAGCGACACCGACCGGGTCGAGCTCGCCGACGCGGTCGCTGCCCACGGGCTCTCAGTGCGCCAGGTCGAGTTCGAGGTGGGCCGGCGCGCCGCGATCGCCGCCGCCCTGCCGTCGGCTCCCTCCCCGGCCGGCCGGAAACCGGCTCCGCCGCCCGCGCCCCTGGGCGCCGACGACAGCCTCCTCGAGCGCAGCCTCGAGGAGGCGCTGGGCACCCAGGTGCGCCTCCGCCGCCGCCGTCGTGGCGGGCAGCTGCTCATCGAGTTCTTCAACGACGACCAGCTCGACGGCCTCTACAGCCGCCTCGGCGGCGCGCCGCTCTGACCCCTCGCCCCGCCGGTGGGCGGTACGAACTGCTGTTCGGAGAGCGCCGCGGCCGACCAGCCCCGCTCCGGGTCACCGGCCCGGCGCCCATATAATCGGGCCGACGTGTCTCAGCTCACCACCGACCCCCCGGAGGTGGAGGTGCCCTCCGCACCGCTGCCTCCCCGGCGCCGGTGGGAGAACCGCAACCTCGTCCGCGACATCCTCGAGGTGCTCACGCTCGCGTTCGCGCTCTACATCGTGATCGCGCTCGCCCTCCAGACGGTGCGCGTCGAGGGCGACAGCATGATTCCGACGCTGAGGAGCAACGATCTCCTCTTCGCCGACAAGCTCTCGTACCACCTCCACGCCCCCGAACGCGGGGACATCATCGTCCTCAAACCCCCGGACGAGCCCAACCGGGACTTCATCAAGCGTGTCGTCGGCCTCCCCGGCGACACCATCGAGATCGACGGCCACTACTCGGAGAACGGGCGCCAGCGGGCGGCCGTGCTCATCCGGCCCGCCGGCGCGAGCGGCTTCCAGGTGCTGAACGAGCCGTACCTGCCCGACCAGACCAAGGACCCGTGGGACGAGATGACCTTCTGCTGCGACTCCGGCGGCCGCGCCACCACCGAGCCGCAGCCCCTGGTCATCCCCAAGGACGACTACTTCGTCATGGGCGACAACCGCAACCGCTCCCGCGACTCGCGCTTCATCGGCCTGATCCCGCGGAACAACGTCCTCGGCCGCGCCTGGATCCGCATCTGGCCGTTCGGCCACCTCGGCTTCCTCGGCCAGGGGCCGGCGCTCGCCGCCGCGCTGCTGCCGATCCCCCTGCTGGGTCTGCGCCGCCGGCGGCAGGTCCTCGCCGCGCTGCGGCGGCTCGGCTAGCCGGCTCCCTCGACCACCCACCTCGACTGGGTCCGCTCCCAGTCGACGAGCTCGGACGGCTCGAAGAACAGCGCCACCTCCTCGGCGGCGCGCTCCGCCGAGTCGCTGCCGTGGATGACGTTCATCCCGAGGTCGACGGCGAGGTCGCCGCGGATGGTCCCGGGCGGCGCCGCCGCCGGGTTTGTCGGGCCCATCATCGCCCGGACCATGGCGACCGCGTTGGGCGCCTCCCACACCATCGCCACCACCGGGGACGAGGTGACGAAGTCCACCAGGCCGGGGAAGAAGGGCTTCTCCCGGTGCTCCGCATAGTGGCGACCGGCCAGGTCCTCGTCGATCTGCATCAGCTTCAGCGCCACCGGTTTGAGGCCCCGGCCCTCCAGGCGGCGGATCACCTCTCCCACCAGGCCGCGCTGCACCCCGTCGGGCTTCACCAGCACAAGCGTTCGCTCGACCGTCATGTTCCTGCCACGATCGTCATGAACTTCTCCGCGTCCCTGAAGGGTCCGATCACGGCGCCGCGGAGGCCGCCCTCGAGCAGGCTCCCCGCCAGCCGCCGGACGTCCTCGGCGGTGACCGCCTCGATGCGCTCCACCACGATGTCGGGGAGGAGGATCTCGCCCCCGAGCAGCTCCTGCTGACCCAGGTAGCTGCACATCGAGTTGGTGCCCTCGAGGTGCAGCACCAGCCGGCCCCGGGCGTACTCCCGGGCGCGGCCGAGCTCCTCGTCGTCGACCGGCTCCTCGGCGAGACGGCGCAGCTCGGCCACCGCCGCGGCCAGCGCGGCGCGGGCCTGGCGCGGCTCGCAGCCCAGGTAGATGCCCAGCGCGCCGCTGTCCCACAGCTTCACGGTGAAGGAGTGGACGTCGTAGGCGAGCCCGCGGTTCTCGCGGAGCTCGAGGAAGAGCCGGCTCGACATCCCCTCCCCGAGGATGATGTTGAGCACGTCGAGGGCGAAGCGGTCGGCGTCGCGATAGCCGGGCGCGCGGCTGCCGATGATCAGGTTCGCCTGCTCGGTGCGCCGGTTGACCAGCCGCACCTCCCCGCGAGCGGGCGCCGGTTGCGCCGGCAGCATCGCCGGGCGCGCGCCGGTGCCCCAGCCGCCCACCACCCCGGCGACCATCTCGAGGGCGGAGTCGTGCTCGACGGCCCCGGCGACGCTCACCACCACGCTGTCCGGGTGGTAGTGCTCGCCCAGGTACCGCAGGCAGTCCTCGCGCTCGAAGCTCCGCACCGTCTCCTCGGTGCCGGCGACGTCGCGCCCCAGGGGATGGTCGGGCCACATCACCTCGTCGAAGAGGGTGCCCACGTACTCCTGGGGGTTGTCGAGGTACATGCGCAGCTCCTCGATCACCACCTGCCGCTCCTTGGCGAGCTCGGCGGGGTCGAAGGTCGAGTGGAAGGCCATGTCGCCGAGCACCTCGACGGCGAGGGGGAAACGCGCCGCGGGCACCTTCGCCCAGAGCATCGTCAGCTCGCGGTCGGTGGCCGCGTTGAGCACGCCGCCCACGCCCTCGACCGCCTCGGAGAGCGACTTCGCGGTCGGGTAGCGCCGGCCGCCCTTGAACAGCATGTGCTCGATGAAGTGGGAGAGCCCGCCTCGCTCGGGCTCCTCGTACCGCGAGCCCACAGCGAACATCAGCGAGATGGACACGGAGGCGCGCTCACGCATCGGCGCGGTGATGACGCGCACGCCGTTGGGCAGTCGGGTGAGGCGATACGCGCTCCCGGCATCGGGCACGGGGCGGGAGTCTACTCGACCGCGGCTCACGGCACCCGGCGGCACCCCCGCCGTCAATGCTCGGCCGCAGACTGCCGGCGCGCGATCGCGATGGCGTCGCCCAGCCCGGTGCCTCCGAGCCGCCCCCGCACCGCCATCTCGTTGACCAGGTTGGCCACCCGCCAGACCACCGTCACCTGCACCACCCGGGTGCCGTCGGCGGCGAGCGCCGTCTCGGTGACCGCGTGGGACTCCTCGCCGAGGTCGCCCACCGACTCCGCGCCGGCTCCCGGCCTGGCGTCGAGCCCGGCGACCACCCGGCTCATCCCGCCGTGGGCGCCGGCGGCGGCGGCGAAGGCGGCCACCGTGGCGACCACGTCGAG
>JAXDLS010000493.1:0-4000 GCA_034666485.1 Chloroflexota bacterium | reverse complement strand
GCGCGGCCTCTCGCTGCTCGCCGCCGGCGGCCACCGCCTCCCCCCCGGGGACGACGGGCGGCTGCGGGTGCGGAGGAGCGGACGCCAGCACCCCGCGGCGGCGGCGCTGGGCGGCTACGTGGCCGTCCACCCCGGCGCGGCGGCGAGCGCCCGCGCGTGGGCGCCGGAGCGCTGCGCCGACCTCGTCGACGCCCTGGTCGGGGCCGGCCGGCAGGTGGTGGTGACCGGCGGTGCCGGGGAGGCGGCGCTGGTGGCACGGGTGGCGGGGCCGCCACGCCCGCAGGTGGTCGCCCTCGCGGGGGCCGTCGACCTCGCCGGGCTGGCCGAGGTGCTCGCCGGCGCCGAGGCGGTGGTCTGCGGCAACACCGGCCCCGCCCACCTCGCCGCCGCGGTGGGCACCCCGGTGGTCTCGCTGTACGCCCCCACCGTGCCCGCGGTGCGCTGGCGTCCCTGGCGGGTCGAGCACCGGCTGCTCGGCGACCAGGCGATCGCCTGCCGCGGCTGCCGGGCGCGGGTCTGCCCGGTGCCCGGCCACCCCTGCGTCGACACCGTGCCGGTGGCACGGGTGGTCGCCGCCGTCGAGGAGCTGGCGCCGCGACCCGCGCCCGTCGCCGGAGCGGCGCGGTGAACGTCCTGCTCTGGCACGTCCACGGCTCCTGGACCACCGCGCTGGTCCAGGGACGCCACCGCTACCTGCTGCCCCTGCTCCCCGGTCGCGGCCCCGACGGGCGCGGCCGGGCCCGCACCTGGGACTGGCCGGACTCGGCGGTGGAGCTGACCCCCGCCGCGCTCCGCGACGAGGAGGTCGACGCAGTCATCCTGCAGCGCGCCCACGAGCTCGACCTGGTGGAGCGCTGGCTGGGCCGCCGCCCCGGGCGCGACCTCCCCGCCCTCTACCTCGAGCACGACGCCCCCCAGGGCGAGATCGGCTCGATGCGCCACCCCCTCGCCGGCCGGGCGGACATCCCCGTGGTCCATGTCACCCACTTCAACGACCTCTTCTGGGACTGCGGCCGCGCCCCCACCCGGGTGGTCGAGCACGGCGTCGTCGACCCCGGCTACCGCTACAGCGGCGAGCTGCCGCGTTCGGCGGTGGTGATCAACGAGGCCCCCCGCCGCGGACGGGTGGTGGGGCTCGACCTGCTGCCCCGGCTCGGCGCCGAGGTGCCGATCGACCTCTTCGGCATGGGCAACGCCGGCACCTCCGCCCCCCCCGCCGGGCTGCGCACCGACGATCTGCCCCAGGCCCGGCTCCACGCCGAGATGCCCCGCCGCCGCCTCTACGTCCACCCCTACCGCTGGACCTCCCTCGGGCTGGCGCTGATCGAGGCGATGCACCTGGGCATGCCGGTGGTCGCACTCGGCACCACCGAGGCGGCCGAGGCGGTGCCCGCGGAGGCGGGTGTGGTCTCGACCGATCTCGAGGTGCTGGGACGCGCGGTGCGCCGCCTCGCCGCCGACCCCGACGAGGCCCGCGCCATGGGCCGCGCCGCCCGCGCCGCCGCGATCGCCCGCTACTCGGCCGGCCGCTTCGTCGCCGACTGGGACCGGCTGCTCGACGAGGTCACCCGGCGGTGAGCCGCCCGCTGCGCGTCGCCCTGGTCTCCGAGCACGCCAGCCCGCTGGCCGCGCTCGGCGCCGTCGACGCCGGCGGCCAGAACGTCCACGTCGCCGCCCTCGCGCTCGCCCTCGGGCGCCGCGGCGTCGAGGTGGCGGTCCACACCCGGCGGGACGACCCCTCCCTCCCCGACCGGGTGGCGATGGCTGACCGGGTGCGGGTCGAGCACGTCGACGCCGGGCCGGCGCGCGCGCTGCCCAAGGACACCCTGCTCCCCCACATGCACGACTTCGCCCGCGCGCTCCTCCGCAGCTGGTCGGCCCGCCCGCCCGACGTGGTCCACGCCCACTTCTGGATGTCCGGGCAGGCGTCGCTGACCGCGGCCCGGGCACTCGGCATCCCGGTGGTGCAGACCTTCCACGCGCTCGGGGTGGTCAAGCGCCGCCACCAGGGCGCCCGCGACACCAGCCCGCCGGAGCGGCCGAGCATCGAGCGGTCGGTGGTGCGGCGGGTCGACCGGATCGTGGCCACCTGCCAGGACGAGGTCGCCGAGCTGGAGGCGCTGGGCGCCGACCCGGCCCGGGTCTCGGTGGTGCCCTGCGGCGTCGACCTCGAGCTGTTCCAGCCCACCGGGCCGGTGTGGCCGCCGCGCCGGCGAGGCGGCCACCGGCTGGTCGTGGTCGGCCGGATGGTCGAGCGCAAGGGAGGTGCGGACGCGGTCCGGGCGATCGCCATGGTCCCCGGCGCCGAGCTGCTGATCGCCGGCGGCCCCGAGCGCGCGGCACTGTGGACCGACCCCGAGGCGCGGCGGCTCGGCGCGGTGGCGGAGCACGAGGGCGTCGCGGGACGGGTCGAGCTGATCGGCCGGGTCGGGCGCGACCGGGTCTCCGCCCTGCTGCGGTCGGCCGACGCGGTGGTCTGCGTACCCTGGTACGAGCCCTTCGGCATCGTGCCGCTGGAGGCGATGGCCTGCGGGGTGCCGGTGGTGGCCTCGGCGGTGGGCGGGATGCTCGACACCGTGGTGGACGGCGGCACCGGCGTGCTCGTGCCCCCCCGCAGTCCCGACCGGCTCGCCGCCGCCCTCGGCGACCTCCTCGCCTCCCCCGGACGGCGGGCGCGGATGGGGGCGGCGGGGGTGCGGCGAGTGCGCCGCCTCTACCGCTGGGATCGGGTGGCGGAGCTCACCCTGGACTCGTACGCGGCCGCGCTCGAGACCGCCCGGGAGCGCGCCGGGAGCGAGGTGGGATGAGCCTCGGCGCACCCCCGTGCACCAGCCACGTGGGCGGCCACCTCGAGCGGCTGGTCACCGCCCTGCGTGCCAACGCCGGCGCGCTGCGGCGGGTCGACGGCTGGGGTGAGCACGTGGCGTCGGTGCTCCTCGGAGGCGGCCGGCTGCTGGCCGCGGGCAACGGCGGCAGCGCCGCCGAGGCTCAGCACCTCACCGCCGAGCTGGTCGGCCGCTACCTCGAGGAGCGGCAGCCGTTCAGCGCCATCGCGCTCCACGCCGAGACCTCCAGCCTCACCGCGCTCTGCAACGACTACGGCCCCGAGCTGGCCTTCGCCCGCGGGGTGCGCGCCCACGGCCGTCGCGGCGACGTGCTGGTGGCGCTGAGCACGTCGGGGAGGAGCCCCAACGTTCTCGCCGCGGTGGCGGCGGCTGGCGAGGTGGGGCTGCGGGTCTACGCGCTCACCGGCCCGGCGCCCAACCCGCTCGCGGACTTCTGCCCGGATGCGGCGGCAGCGGTGGAGGCGGAGAGCACCGCCACCGTCCAGGAGGTGCACCTGGTGGCGGTGCACGTGCTCTGCGCGGCGGTCGACCGCGCCGTGGCGAGGGCGCGGGCATGAGGCGGCGGCTGGTGGTGGTGGGCGACTGCCTGCTCGACCGCGACCTCGACGGCACCGTGCGGCGCCTCGCCCCCGACGCGCCGGTGCCGGTGGTCGACGACCCCGTCGGCCGGGCACGGCCGGGAGGTGCGGGCCTGGCCGCGGCGCTGGCCGCCCTCGACGGCTGGGAGACGGTGCTGGTGACCGCCATCGCCCCCGACGCCGCCGGCGTGGAGCTGCGCGGCCTGCTGGACGACGCCGGGGTCCAGGTGGTCGACCTCGAGCTCCGCGGCACCACCCCCGAGAAGGTCCGGGTGCGCGCCGAGGGCCACCCCCTGCTGCGCCTCGACCGCGGCGGCGCGCCCGGGGCGGTCGGACCCGCCGGCGACGCCGCCGCGGGCGCACTCGAGGCAGCGCCGGCGGTGCTGGTCTCCGACTATGGCCGGGGCGTCGCCGCCGAGCCGGGCCTGCGGCGCCTTCTCGCCGCCGCGGCCCGGCGGCGGCCGCTGGTATGGGACCCCCACCCGCGCGGCGCCCCGGCGGTGCCCGGCGCCATGCTGCTCACCCCCAACCGCGCCGAGCTCGCCGCGCTCGGACCAGGCGACGGCCACGGCGGTG
>JAXDLS010000492.1:0-6691 GCA_034666485.1 Chloroflexota bacterium | reverse complement strand
TGGTGGACGCGCCGACGCTCATCGCCGGCGGCTCCTACGCCGCGGTCCGCGAGCAGGGCCGGCTGCGGCTGGAGGGCCGCGACTACGTGATGCAGGACGGCGACGTCGTGCACTTCCGGTTCAACGTGTAGGGTCGCCGTTCCTCGCCCAGCGCGCGGGTGAGGGGGTGCGCCGGTTCTCTCGCGCACGTTCGTGTGGGTCCTCGTCTCACCCGCGACCGAGCCCCTCTCTCCCCCGCCGGGGTGAGCCTCCGGTCCCCCTCGCCTCGTCCGCCTCCGACCCGTACACTTGGGCGCGCTACGAGAACAGGAGGATGGCGGTATGGGCATGCACGATCTCGAGGCCGTCGCGCGAGCGATGGTGGCCCCGCACAAGGGCATTCTCGCCGCGGACGAGAGCACGCCGACGATCGGCAAGCGGTTCGCCGCCCTGGGCATCGAGAACACCGAGGCCAACCGGCAGGCCTACCGCGACATGCTCTTCGGCACCCCCGACCTCGGCGAGAACATCAGCGGCGTCATCCTCTTCGACGAGACCATCCGCCAGGAGGCAGTGGACGGCACGCCCTTCCCCGAGCTGCTCATGAAGCACGGGATCATCCCCGGGATCAAGGTCGACACCGGCGCCAAGGACCTGGCGCTGCATCCCGGCGAGAAGGTCACCGAGGGGCTCGACGGGCTCCGCGAGCGGATCGTGGAGTACGTCGGCCTGGGGGCGCGCTTCGCCAAGTGGCGGGCGGTGATCACCATCGGCGAGGGCATCCCCAGCCGGGCCTGCCTGGTCGCCAACGGCCACGCGCTCGCACGCTACGCGGCACTCTGCCAGGAGGGCGGGCTGGTGCCCATCGTCGAGCCCGAGGTGCTGATGGACGGCGACCACTCCATCGAACGCTGCGAGGCGGTCACCATGGAGACCCTCCACACCGTCTTCGACCAGCTGTACAGCCAGGACGTCGCCCTCGAGGGCATCGTGCTCAAGCCGAGCATGGTGATCGCCGGCAAGGGCGCCTCCCGCCAGGCGAGCGTCGAGGAGGTGGCCGAGCGCACCCTCGCGGTGCTGCGCCGCTGCGTGCCCCCGGCGGTCCCCGGCATCGCCTTCCTCTCCGGCGGGCAGAGCGCCGAGCTGGCCACCCAGCACCTGCAGGCGATGAACGCCTCCGGCGACCTCCCCTGGGGCCTCTCCTTCTCCTACGGACGCGCCCTGCAGGACCCCGCCCTCAAGGCGTGGGCGGGCGATCCCTCCAATGTCGCCGCGGCCCGCGACCAGCTGTCCCTGCGCGCCCGGAACAACGGCGCGGCGCGCGACGCCGGCTACACCCCGGAGATGGAGGCCGCCTGAGTCCGGAAGGGGTAGGGTGCAGAAATCCCCCTCGTCACCTCGGTGGCCAGGTGCAAGGCCCGCTCCGGCGGGCCTTCGCTGTACTTAAGCGGCTTCACGGCAACTCTCCGATGAGTCCCGATACTCCGGCTCTGGCCTCGTTCTACCAGGGCCCGGTGTCAAGTCCATGAACGCAGACACACTCTGGCGTCCTACTCTTCTCGCCCTCACGGCCCCCAGAGTTTGTCCGCATCGCCCGTGCGAGCGTCGTAGTGGCGCTTCCCGCCGGCTCCACGGTCACCGCCAACGGCAGCGACCGTCACCGTCACCGGTGGGTCACGGACAATGTCCGCGATGCCCGCGGCGCCGCCCCTGTCTCCGCTCCTCGATTCCCCGCGTCCCGGGCAGGAGAACATGCGCATCGACGCCGGGATGCTCGCCGCAGTGGCCGCCGGCGGCCCCGGGGCGATCCGCCTCTACGGCTTCTCGCCGCCCTGCCTCAGCATCGGACGCCTGCAGGACCCGGCGGACGTCGACACCGCCGCCTGCGCCCGCGACGGCGTCGAGGTGGTGCGCCGCCCCACCGGTGGGGTCGCCGTGCTCCACGACGAGGAGGTCACCTACGCGGTGGCCTGCGCCACCGACCACCCCGTCTTCGGCGGCGACGTGCTCACCTCGTGCGCGCGCATCCACGCCGCGGTGACCCTGGGCCTGGCCCGGCTTGGGGTGGCCGTCCATCCCCACGGCGCCGCCACCGACGAGCGCGCCGCCGCCCGGGAGCGGGCCGCGATCGCCGACTGCTTCGCCCGGCCCGCCTCCCACGAGCTGCTGAGCGCCGACGGGCGCAAGCTGGTGGGCAGCGCCCAGGCGCGGCGGGGCCGGGCGCTGCTCCAGCACGGCAGCGTCCTGCTGGAGCCGCCGCGGGCCGCCGCCTACCTGCGCCGCCCGCCTCCCGGCGAGCGGCGGGGTGCCGGGGTGCGCGAGCTGCTGGGGAGGCCGGTCAGCCGCGAGCAGCTCGCCGAGGCACTCGCCGCCGGCTTCCGCCAGACCCTCGCCGGCGCCGGACTCGGGGCGGTCACGGGCTGACCCCACGCCCGCCAAACCGCCGCCGCCCTGCTACCCTGACGCCTTCGCGATGACCAAGAGAACCCGCAGCAGCCGCCAGCAGCCGCCGGCGCGTCGCCGTCCCCAGCCCCGCCCCGGCACCGCTCCCGGCGGAGCCACGCCCGCCGCTCCCGGCGGAGGCCTCGGAGGCGCGGGCGCATCCGCCGTCGACCAGCCGGCCCGCAACCGCGGCGCCGCCGTCGAGGAGACCGCCGCCGCCCCGCCGGCGGCCACGGCGCCGGCCGGCGCCCGCCGGGTGGGCCGCCTCGACCCGGCCGGGGTCGCGGGCCGGAGGCTGACCAAGGCACAGCAGAAGCAGCAGTCGTCCTTCCCGCCGCTCGACCCCGAGGACCCGGCGATCCCCTTCGACCGCGTCCCCTACGTTCCCGCCGACCTCCGGCGGGTGGCGATCATCGCCGGCTTCATGGTGGTGCTCATCCTCATCGCGGCCGTGGTGGTCACCCACACCGTCGGATAGCCGGCGACAGTGCCGTCAGGCAGGGCAGGTAGACTGCACCGGCCACCGCCCACACCGGTGGCCACCTCTCATGCGAGTCATCCTCTACACCGGCAAGGGCGGGGTCGGCAAGACCACCGTCGCCGCCGCCACCGCGGTCGCCTGCGCGCGCCTGGGCCACCGCACCCTGGTGATCAGCACCGACGCGGCTCACAGCCTGGGTGACAGCCTCGAGGTCGAGCTCGGTGACCGTCCCACCGAGATCGAACCCAACCTCTGGGCCCAGGAGGTCAACGCCCTCCACGAGCTCGAGGACAACTGGGAGAAGGTGCACCGCTACCTCAGCACGCTCTTCGCGTCGCAGGGGGTGGACGAGATCGTCGCCGAGGAGCTGGCCTCGCCTCCGGGGATGGAGGAGGTGGCCAGCCTGATGTGGATCAAGCACCACCAGCGCAGCGGCGACTACGACGTGCTGGTGGTCGACTGCGCGCCCACCGGCGAGACGCTGCAGCTGCTCGCCTTCCCCGACGTGGCGCGCTGGTACCTGAATCGCATCTTCCCCATCGAGCGGCGGGTGATGAAGGTGGCGCGTCCGATGGTGCAGCCCTTCATCAGCATCCCGCTTCCCGGCGACGAGATCTTCGGCAGCATCAAGGACCTGCTCCTCGACCTCGAGGGGATGAAGAGCGTGCTCGGCGACCCGCGGGTGTGCACCGTGCGCATCGTCCTCAACCTCGAGAAGATGGTCATCAAGGAGGCGCAGCGCGCCTTCACCTACCTGAGCCTCTACGACTACCTGACCGACCTGGTGGTGGTGAACCGCGTGCTCCCCCCCGAGGTCACCGACCGCTACTTCGACTCCTGGCGCGAGGCGCAGGCCCGCTACAGCGAGATGGTCGACACCGCTTTCGCGCCGGTGCCGATCATGCGCACCCGGCTCTTCGACCACGAGGTGGTCGGCATCGAGAGCCTTGCGGAGATGGCGGAGTCGATCTTCGGCGACAGCGATCCGGCGGCGATCATGTACCACGAGGTGCCGCAGAAGGTGCGCAAGAACGGCTCGCAGTACGAGCTGCTGCTCCACCTTCCCTTCGTCGGTCGCGAGGAGCTCAACGTCACCCACCGCGAGGGCGAGCTGTATGTCACCGTCGGCCCCTACAAGCGGGAGATCTCACTGCCGCGGGTGCTCAAGGGGAAGACGGTGACCGCCGCCAAGCTCGAGGAGGGCATGCTCCGGGTCGTCTTCGGGAGTGCCAGGAGCTGAGCGACGAGTGCCGCATGTGCCCGTGCCGCCTGCTCGGTGACGCGGGCCAGCTGGTGGGGTCCACCGTCAACGAGCTGCTGCCTCCGGACGCGCAGATCCACCTGCTCAACGCGCAGCGCGAGCTGCTGCTGGCGGTCAAGCTGACCGTCGACCACCACCGCCGGCAGCGTGCCGACGCCGACGGGGCCACGGCGCGCCGCCGCCCGGTCCGGGTCGAGGTGGAGTAGATGAGCGGCGGCAACCTCGGCATCTACCTGACCCTGGTGCTCTACTCGCTGCCGGGGCTCGTCCTCGGTTTCACCCTGCACGAGCTCGCCCACGCCTTCACGGCGATGCGCCTGGGTGATCCCACGCCGCGGATGCAGGGACGCATCACCGCCGACCCGCGGCAGCACATCGATCCGCTCGGCTTCGGGCTGCTGCTGATCGTGGGCTTCGGCTGGGCCAAGCCGGTGCAGTTCAGCACCGCGTACATCCGCACCGGGCTGCAGCAGGCGCTGGTGGCGGCGGCGGGTCCGCTCACCAACCTGGTGCTCGCCATCCTCTTCGCGGTGGCGATCAAGATCCAGCTCGCCACCGGCGCCGATCCCCACTTCGAGACCTTCGGGCACGGCGGCCTCTCCGACATCCTCTTCGCGGTGCTGGTGCAGAGCTTCTTCATCAACGTGGTGCTGTTCGTCTTCAACAGCCTGCCCGTCCCCGGGCTCGACGGCTACATGGTCGCCCGCGGCCTTCTCGGGGGCGCCCTCCCCGACCTCTTCCGCTGGATGGACCGGAACTCCCAGGTGGTCATCGTGGTCGCCATCGCGCTGGTCTTCCTCCTTCCCCAGATCACCGGCGCACCCAGCCCGCTGGGAACGCTGATCGTCGAGGTCAACAACCGGCTGTACCACACCTTCGTCGACCCGAACTCGACGGTCATCGGCGGGCTGCCGAGCATCACGCAGCTGTTCTCCTCGTCGCTGTGAGCGCCGCGCCGCAGGGGGGATGCAGCGGCGAGTCCCCCGGCGGACCGATGGTGCGCGACCTGCCCTCGGTCGACCGCCTCGCCGCCCATCCGCTGCTGGAGCGGTGGCGCGGCGCGCATCCCGCGGTGGTGCGCGCCGCCCGCGCCGTGCTCGACGAGGAGCGCGCCGCCCGCCGCGGCGGCGGTTCGGCGCACGGCGACGAGGCGGCGCTCGCCGGGGCTGCCGCGGCCTGGCTGCGCCGCCGGCTCGAGCCGGGGCCGCACCGGGTGCTCAACGCCACCGGGGTGGTGGTCCACACCAACCTGGGCCGGGCGCCGCTGGGGGCGGCGGCGCGGGCGGCGGTGACCGCCGCCTCCGGCTACAGCGACCTCGAGTACGACCTGGGGCGCGGCGCCCGGGGCTCCCGCCACGACCACGTCGCCCCGCTGCTCGCCACCCTGTGCGGCGCCGAGGACGCGGTGGTCACCACCAACAACGCCGCCGCGGTGCTGCTGATGCTGAGCGCCCTCTGCCGCGGGCACGAGGTGCTGGTCTCGCGGGGTGAGGCGGTGGAGATCGGGGGCGGCTTCCGCATCCCCGAGGTGATGCGGCTGAGCGGCGCGCGCATGGTCGACGTCGGCACCACCAACCGCACCCGCGCCGCCGACTACGCCGCCGCGGTCACGCCGCGCACCGCCGCCATCGTCCGGGTCCACCCCTCGAACTTCGCCGTGGTCGGCTTCACCGAGCGGGCCAGCACCGCCGAGTGCGCCGCCGTCGCCCGCGAGCACGGCCTGCTGCTGCTCGAGGACGCGGGCAGCGGCGCGCTGCGCGACCCCGCCGCGCTCGACCCCGGCCTGTCCGGCGAGCCGGTGCTCGAGGCCGTCCTCGCCGCCGGCGCCGACCTGGTCACCGCCAGCGGCGACAAGCTCTGCGGCGGTCCCCAGGCGGGGCTGGTCGCCGGCCGCGCCGAGCTGGTGGCCCGGCTCCGCCGCCATCCCCTGATGCGCGCCGTGCGTCCCGACAAGATGGTGCTCGCCGCCCTCGGCGCCACCCTCGCGGCCCACCTCGCCGGCACGGCGGGCGAGACGGTGCCGGTGCAGCGCATGCTCGGGCGCGACCCCGAGGCGATCGCCGCGGAGGCGCAGACCTGGGCCTCGACGCTGCGCGCCGGCGGCGTCCCCGCCGATGTCGCCGCCGCCCGCTCGGAGGCGGGCGGGGGCTCGCTGCCGGGAACCTCGCTGCCCACCACCTGCGTCACCCTCCCCGGCCCCACCGGCCGCCTGCTCGCCGCGCTCCGCGCCGCCGAGCCGCCGGTGATCGCCCGCGCCGAGTCGGGACGGGTCTGGCTGGACCCCCGCACGGTGGCGCCGGAGGAGGCCGCCGACCTGCTCCCGGCGGTCCGCGCCGCCTGGGAGCGGGTCCACGGCGCCCCGCCGGGACGGGTGCCCTGAGCGGCCCCGGCGGTCCCGCCGAGGTGCTCGTCGGCGACCGCACCTTCCCCGTCCAGGGTGCCCAGCTGGCGATCGTCCACGACGGCCGGGTGCTGCTCCAGCTGCGCCCCTGGCCGCCGGGCTGGGAGCTCCCCGGCGGCCACTGCGA
>JAXDLS010000491.1:0-4256 GCA_034666485.1 Chloroflexota bacterium | reverse complement strand
GCCTGCGGCTCGCTCGCCATCCGGGCCCTGGGGATGGGCACCGAGCGGCTGGAGCGGGTGGTGCGCGAGCGCTTCCCCCGGCTGCGCCTGCTGCGCATGGATCGCGATACCGTGCAGCGGCGCGACACCTACTTCGAGATCTACGACACCTTCGCCCGGGGCGAGGCCGACTGCCTGATCGGCACCCAGATGGTCACCAAGGGCTGGGACCTCGCCGGGGTGCGGCTGGTGGGGGTGGTCAACGCCGACACCGCCCTCCACCTCCCCGACTACCGCAGCGGCGAGGTCACGTTCTCGCTGCTCACCCAGGTGGCGGGGCGCGCCGGACGCGGCGAGCACTCCGCGCGCGTGATCCTCCAGACCTACAGCCCCGGCCACTACGCGGTGCGCCACGCGCTGGGGCACGACTACCTCGGCTTCGCGCACGAGGAGATCCGCATCCGCCGCGCCACCGGGTTCCCGCCCTACAGCCGCCTCTGCGTCTGCACCTGCGCGCACCGCGAGGACGCCGAGGCGGAGCGGCGCGCCCGCAGGGCCGCCGAAAAGCTGTCTGGTACACTGGCCGCCGGCTCGGGAGTCGACGTCCTCGGGCCGACCCCCGCGTTCCTGCACCGCCTCCGGGGCGAGTATCGGTGGCAGATCACGGTGCGGGGGGCGTCTCTCCAGGAAGCCCTCCCCCTTCTTCCGACAGACCGGGGCTGGAGCATCGACGTCGATCCCGCCCTGTGAGGTTCAGCGTGGCGCTTCTCGAGATCATCACCAAAGACAACCCCCGCCTCCGGCTCAAGGCCAGGCGGGTGCCCAGGGTCGACGACTCGGTGCGCCGGCTGATGGACGACATGGTCGAGACCATGCTCGACGCCCCCGGGGTGGGCCTCGCCGCCAACCAGGTGGACGTGCAGCTGCGGGTCATCGTGATGAAGGTCGACAACCAGCTCTACACGCTCGCCAACCCCGAGGTGGTCCGCACCTCGGGCGAGCAGATCGGCTTCGAGGGCTGCCTCAGCGTCCCCGGCTTCGTCGGCGAGGTCGCCCGCGCGGACAAGGTCACGATCAAGGCGCTGAACCGCAACGGCAGGGAGGTGCGCATCAAGGGCGAGGGCCTGCTCGCGCGTGCCATCCTGCACGAGATCGACCACCTCGACGGCGTCCTCTTCATCGACAGGCTGACCAGCATCGACACCCTTCGCCCGGTGGCGGTGGGCAGCGAGGAGGAGGCGACCGAGGAGGGCGAGGCGGTCACCCTGGCCGTGTAGGGCCGGGCGTGGCGCTGCGCATCGCATTCCTCGGCACCGCGGACTTCGCCGTCCCCTCGCTGGCCGCGTGCCTCGCGGCCGGCTGTGACGTCGCAGCGGTGGTGACCCAGCCCGAGCGCCCCGGCGACCGCGGCCGTCCCGCACCGCGTCCGGTCGGCGAGCTCGCCCGCGAGCGCGGCGTCCCGCTGCTCCAGCCGCCGCGGATCCGCGACCCCGCGGCGACCGCCGAGCTCCTCGACCTCGGCCTCGACGCCCTGGTTGTTGCCGCCTACGGCCAGATCCTGCCGGCCGCCCTGCTGGAGGGTCCGCGGCTCGGCGGCGTCAACGTCCACGCCTCGCTGCTGCCCCGCTGGCGGGGTGCGTCGCCGGTGGCGGCCGCGATCCTCGCCGGCGACGCCGAGACCGGGGTGTCGATCATGCGCATGGACGCGGGTCTCGACACCGGGCCGGTGTACGCGATGCGCGCCACCCCGATCGCCGCGACCGAGACCACCCCGGAGCTCACCGGGCGGCTCGCCGGCCTGGGTGCGGAGCTGCTCGTCGAGGTGCTCGCCGGCCTCGAGGCCGGCGCCGTGTCCGCCGCGCCGCAGGACGGCGCCGCGGCCACCCTGGCTCCCCGGCTGCGCCGCGAGGACGGTCGCGTCGACTGGTCGGAGATGAGCGCCGCCGAGGTCGACCGCCGGGTGCGCGGGCTCGACCCCTGGCCGGGGGTGACCGCCCCGCTGGGGGGCGCCGAGGTGCGCCTGCTCGCCGGCGAGCCGCTCTCGCGGGGCGACGACGCCGGGCCGCCGGGCGCGGTGCTGCGCACCGACCGCGAGCTCGCCGAGGTGGCCACCCGCGACGGCGTCTACGCGGTGTGGCGGGTGCAGCCCGCGGGCCGGCGGCCCATGGACGCGGCCGCCTACCTGCGCGGCCGCCGCGCCCCCTCGCCATGACCGGGAGCCGCCGCCACCGCTTCGGCGATGCCGACCGCGAGGCCGTCTACCGGGCCATCCACCAGCGCCGCGACGTCCGCCACTTCCGCCCCGACCCGGTCGACGACGCCCTCGTCTACCGGGTGCTCGCCGCCGCCCACCGGGCTCCCTCGGTGGGCTTCATGCGGCCCTGGACCTTCACCGTGATCCGCTCCGAGCAGACCCGGGCGAGGGTGCACGAGCTCTACCTGCGCGAGCGGCAGGCGGCGGCATGCTTCTACGACGAGCCCCGGCGCGGCGAGTTCCTCGCCCTCAAGCTCGAGGGCATACGCGAGGCGCCGGTGAACATCTGCGTCAGCTGCGACCCCACCCGCGGCGGCACCCACGTGCTGGGACGCAACAGCCAGCCCGAGACCGACGTGTACAGCACCTGCTGCGCGGTGCAGAACCTCTGGCTGGCGGCGCGCGCCGAGGGCCTCGGGGTGGGCTGGGTGAGCATCGTCAAGACCGGCGAGCTTCGCGAGATCCTCGACATCCCCCCGCACGTGGTGCCTGTCGCGTACCTCTGCCTGGGGTGGCCGCACCAGCTGCGCGCCCGGCCGATGCTGGAGGAGGCGGGCTGGCGCGAGCGGCTGCCGATGCGCGGGGTGGTGCGCCTCGAGCGCTACGATGCCGCCCCCGTGCCCGGGTCGGAGGCCGCCGCCGCGGTGGCCGCCGCCGAGGCCGAGATCGCCCGCTGGGAAGCGGCCGCAGACCCGGTCTGACTCGGGGTACAAACACCACCACCATGGCGACGAAGAAGAAGTCCGAGCCCGACGGCACCCTGGCCCGCAACCGCAGGGCGTCGCACGAGTACGCCATCCTCGAGACCTTCGAGGCGGGGGTCGAGCTCACCGGCACCGAGGTGAAGTCGCTGCGCGCCGGCCGCACCCAGCTCACCGAGGGCTACGTGCGCGTCGAGGGCAACGAGGCCTGGCTGATCCAGGTGCACATCAGCCCCTACGCCCAGGGCAACATCGCCAACCACGACCCTGAGCGCCGCCGGCGGCTGCTCCTCCACCGCCGGGAGATCGAGTACCTCGACGGCAAGGTGCACCAGCAGGGCCTCACCCTGGTGCCGCTGCGGATGTACGTCAAGGGCAACCGCATCAAGCTGCTGATCGGCCTGGCCCGGGGCAAGAAGCTCTGGGACAAGCGCCAGGCGATGGCCGAGCGGGATTCCAAGCGCGAAGCAGACCGGGTGGCCGCCCGCCATTAGTTGGCCTGTTCGGCCGTGAGGCGGGGGCCGACCGCAGCTTTGCCCCGTTCGATGGGCACGCCGGCATCTGTGTCCTCTCCATCCGCAGCGGAGGAGTGGGGCGCCAGCGTCTCGATTACGGGCGCCGTGCCTGAAGAGCCTCGTGCAGCTGGGCGGCGACAGCCTCCAACCACTGGCTGTTGGTCAGCCCGTCAGCCTCAACGTTATAGTTGCAGCTCAGGTCATACAGGAGCACGTCATCGAGTTCCTCTTCGCTCAGCCCGAGTGTGCGCAGTTCGTTCAACTGCGCGAGCGTTGCCGACAGCCTTCCGTCTGAGTAGCGGGCGACGGCGTCATCGATCGCCTCCTCTGCCGATTCATAGAGGTGGCTCCAGTCTTGAAAGAGATAGCCACCAAAGAGCTGGCGCAGTTCCGGAAAACGCTCGCGCCCAACGACTCTCGAGGCTTCCGGGCGGTCGCTCGTATCGTCGTCGCGATTCACTTCGATGGGGGCTCAGAGAGAGTCGGGTACGCGGTCAGGACCACAAAGCCGAGCGGCGAGTCGCGGCGGCGTTGCAGGACGAACTCCACCATCGTGGTGGTCCTTGGCTTCTCTCCGTTCTTCCATGCGAGGCGGGTCAGTACCGCACCCGTTGTCTCCCCGAGGGTTGAGTCACGTACGAGGCGCTCCCCAGTATCGGAGTTGTGCAACCAAGTCGCAATTTCGTCTTGGTGTCTGTCGATCGCCTCCTGCACGGCTTCCTGGGCTCTGGCGCGGTCAGGGAAAGCTGATACCTTCTTCGGCTTCGGATCGAACTCCAGCCGGTCGATCAGCTCTGGCGCGGTCTC
>JAXDLS010000490.1:0-5736 GCA_034666485.1 Chloroflexota bacterium | reverse complement strand
CAGGGATACGTCGTCGGGCGCCCATTGCCCGTCGCGGAAGCACTGGACGCCGACGACGGTCGCGGGGACGCGCCCCAGCTACTCCCCGGCTAGAGCCAGCGCATTCACCTGCGTGAGCCGCAGGCTGTTGCCGGACGGGTCGCGGAAGCCCGAGTCGATCCCGTAGGGGCGCTCCTCCGGCTCCTCGGAGAACTCGACGCCGCGTCCGCGCAGCTCCTCGTAGGACGCGTGCACGTCGTCGGTCGTGAGGAAGACCGTGCCGGCGAAGCCCTTGGCCATCAGGGTGCGCACCTGCTCGGCCGACTCCTCGTCCATCACCGGCGCGCCGGGAATGGCCATGAGCACGATCGCGAACTCGTCCTGCCCGGCCGGCCCGACGGTCAGCCAGCGGAAGTCGCCCATCTCAGGCAGCGTCACGTCGCTGCGCACCTCGAAACCGAGCTTCTGCGTGTAGAAAGCGAGCGCCGCGTCCTGGTCGTGGACCCAGAGCTGGGCGTTGGCGATCCTGATCATCGGGTCCTCCTTTGAGGGCGGGAACGGTCGAGAGGCACGCTAGACGGCCGTCGGGCCGCTGTCTTCTCGAAACGTGCGCCGTTGCGGACGGCCGTGGGCTCGGACGACGCAGGCCGGCACCCTCGCGTGGAGCGCAGCGGGAGGGAATGCCATCCGGTACGCCGTCGGCGAGAGGCCGTAGGTGCGGGTGAAGCTCGTCGTGAACGACCCCACGCTCTCCCACCCGACGGAGACGCAGATGTCGGCGACGGAGCGGTCGGTCGTGCGCAGGAGCGCCGCGGCGCGCTCGAGGCGGCGGGTGAGCAGGTATGCGTGCGGCGACTCGCCGAACGCGCGGCGGAACTCGCGGCTGAAGTGGGCGCGGGAGAGGTGCGCCGCGGCGGCCATGTCGTCGACGCCGAGCGGCTCGAAGTAGCGGGCGTCGGCCAGGTCCCTGCCCCGGAGCAGGCGACGGGCCAGCGGGACGGGAGCCATGCGGTGGCTCAGGCCCCGGGTCCCGACGCTCCTGCGTCGAGCAGCTTCTTCGCATCCGCGAGGGTCATGTCGGCGGCGGGGACGATCAGGTCGGAGGCCCGCACGTCGTCCCGCGGCAGCCGCTCGCCCATGTCGTTCACGAACATCACCAGCCTGCGGGTCAGCCGCGCGAAGTCCTCCGCGCTGTCCCGGTCGATGGCGCGGGCCAGGTCCTCGTCCATGCCCTCGAGCGCGGAGCGGGCGTTGGCGGGAAGGCGGTACTGGTCGTCGCCGGCGATGCGCACCACGATCCCGGCCGCCTCCAGGCGGGGGCGCTCCACCGGCGCCTCCAGGGCGAGCTGCCGCTTCATCTCCAGGAGCTGCCCGTCGACGGCGGACTCGGCGCTGCTGATGCGCAGCCGGGCCTCGAGGTCGTCGCCGGGGCCGAGGGTGTCGAGCGTGCCGCTCTCGGCGAGCTGGCCGACGGCGGCGGCGCGCGCCTGCATGTCCGCCACCCTGCCCCGGGCACGATCGATCATCAGCGAGACGTCGGCCATCTGCTCCGAGAGGCCGGTCACCCCCTCCATCGCCCGGGTGCTCGCCCTGGCCGCCGAGTACTGGGCCTTCATGGTCTCGCGCTGCCCGCGGAACGCCTCGACCTTGCCGCGGAGCTTCTCCCCCACCACCTCGAGCTGCTGCTCCTGCTGGCGCAGCTGCTCGATCTGCGGGTCGAGGCCGTCGATCTGGACCCTGACCAGCTGGGCTCGGGAGAGTGCGGTGCGGGCGAGGTCGTCCTGGCCCTGCTGGACGGCGAGGCGGGCGTGCCCCTGGAGGGTCTCGAACTGCTGCTGCAGGGCGTCGCGCTGGCCCTCGAGGCGCTTCTGCGAGGTGAGCACGTCGGCGATGCTGCGACGCACCGTCTGCAGGTTCTCGAGCATCTTCTCGTAGGAGAGGTCGAGCGCCTCGGCGGGGTTCTCGGCCTTGTCGAGCACCCGGTTGGCCTTCTGCTGGAACACCATCGAGAGGCGGCGGAACACGCTCACCCTGTCAAAGTACCTCGCCGCGCCGGACGACTGCAGTCAGTGCGCGCTCCACCGCCTCCGCCGCCGAGCCGGCGACCAGCACACCCGGATCGGGCGCGGCGGCGCCGGGACGTCGCAGCTCCCAGGTGTGCAGGCCCACCACCGGACGGCCGAGGCGGAGTGCGAAGCCGATCTCGCTCAGCGTGCCGTAGGCGCCACCGATCGCCACCACGGCGCCGCAGGCCCGGACCAGCAGTCCGTTGCGCAGCTCGCCGAGACCGGTGGGGAGGGCGAGCCCGACCTCGGGGTCGGCGTCCTGGGGGTCGTCGCCGGGCAGCAGCCCGACGCAGAGCCCGCCCGCCGCCCTGGCGCCGCGGGCGGCGGCCGCCATCACCCCGCCGAGGCCGCCGCAGAGCACCACCGCACCGGCCTCCGCCAGCCGTCGGCCCACCTCCTCGGCGAGCCGCTCCTCCTCCGCCCCGGCCTGGCCCGGGCCGCAGACGGCGACCAGCACCGGCCGGGCCATCAGCCGCCGGCGGCGAGATCGACGGGGGCGGGCGGAGGAGTCACCACCGCGCCGGCCCGCAGCGGCCGGTAGGTGCGATGCGCGAGGAGGGCGACGGCGGCGCAGATCACCGCGGTGCCGGCGAAGAGCGCGCCCGCGGTCAGGTCGGCGCGGTGGTGGCCGCCGCGGACGGCCGCGGTGTAGGCCGCCCCGGTGACCCCCAGCCCGAGGATCACGCCGGCGTTGCGCGCGGTGCTGAGGAAGCCGGCGGCGCCGCCCAGGGCGCTGCGCGGGGCGGTGGCCAGGGCGGCGGCGGTGTTCGCCGACGAGAAGAGGCCGTTGCCGCAGCCGAGCACCAGCAGCCCGACGAGGAGCAGCACCGGGACGTAGGCGGCGGCGGCGAGGGCGGCGAGCAGGAAGCCCGCGGCGGCGAGCAGCATCCCCGCGGCGGTGGTGGTCGCGGTGCGGCCGGCGTCGCCGAGGCGGCCTCCCCGGCGCGAGGTCAGGGCGATGCCGATGCCGATGGGCAGGAACGCGGCCCCGGCCACCGCGGCGCTCGCCCCGTGGGCGTTCTCCAACCAGAAGGGCAGCAGGGCGAAGCAGGACATCAGCGAGCCGGTGCTGAGCAGGGTGGCCAGGGTGGCGGCGCCGAAGCGGCCGCCGAGCCAGCGGCGGTCGATGATCGGCGCGCTGCCGCGCAGCTCGGCGACGGTCAGGACCACGCCCCCGGCGGCGGCCACCAGCAGCCAGCGTCCCGCCGGCCAGTCGCCCAGCGCCGGCCCGGGGATCGACGCGACCCCGGCGCCGAGGCCGAAGAGCAGCGCCGCCAGGCCGAGCGCCCCGGCCAGGTCGAGGCGGGCGGCGCGGCCGCCGGGGGCGCTGCGGGGCACGGCGCGCAGAGTGATCACCACCCCCAGCGCCGCCACCGGGAGGCCCGCCCAGAAGACCGCCTGCCAGCCCCAGACCGCCACCAGCGCGCCACCCACCGGCGGACCGACCAGCCCGGCGATGGCCTGGGCGATGACCAGCACGGCGACCGCCCGGCCGGCGCCGCGCGGGCGGGCGTGCTCGGCGGTGAGCGCCAGGCTGCCGGCGGTGAGCAGGCCGCCGCCCACCGCCTGCACCGCTCGCCCGATCAGGAGGATCCCGAAGCGGGGCGCCAGGGCGGCGATGACCGACCCCAGCGCGAAGACGGCGAAGCCGGCGAGGTAGGCCTCGCGGCGGCCGAGCCGGTCGCCGAGCCGGCCCAGCAGCGGCACCGTCGCGGTGACCGTGACCAGGTAGACGCTCAGGGTCTGCTGCGCCGCCGCCGGGGAGATGCCGAAGTGGCGCGCCATGGGCTCGGCGGCGACGGCCACGATGGTGGCGTCGACCATGCCGATGAAGGCGCCGACCACCAGGGCGAAGCGCAGCGCCCGCCGCCGCGGAGCGTCGCCCCCGGCGGGCCGTTCGGGAAGGGCCGCCGATGGCTCGCGCACCCTCCCGGCCGGCGCCAGCGCGCTCCGTCCCACCTAGGTCTTGATGGGCAGCCGCGGACCGCTGGGCATCACCGGTCCCGCCGACGCGCGGAAGTTCTCCTTGCTCACCTCGGCGGCGATGTGGGAGGCCACGTTGCGGAAGACCGCGCTCATCGGGCTGTCCGGCGCGGCCACCATGATCGGCTGCCCCTCCCCGCCGCCGATGCGGATGCGGGGATCGAGCGGGATCTCACCGAGGAAGGGAAGGCGGTAGCGGCCGGCGAGCTCGCGACCCCCGCCCTTGCCGAAGATCTCGGTGGTCTCGCCGCAGTGGGCGCAGACGTATCCGCTCATGTTCTCGATCACGCCGAGCACCGGCACCTTGAGCTGCCGGAACATCTGGATGCCGCGGCTGACGTCGGCGATGGAGACGTCCTGCGGGGTGGTGACGATCACCGCACCGGTCAGCGGGATGCTCTGGGCGAGCGACAGCTGGGCGTCTCCGGTGCCCGGGGGCAGGTCGACCACCAGGTAGTCGAGCTCACCCCACTCCACGTCGTAGAGGAACTGGCGGATGGCGCCGGAGAGCATCGGCCCGCGCCACACCACCGCCTGGTCGGGCTTGAGCAGGAGGCCGATCGAGATCGCCTTCAGCCCGTAGCCGGTGAGCGGCAGGATGCGGTCGCCCATCGCCTCGGGCTGGCCGCTGAGCCCGAGCATGATCGGGACGTTCGGGCCGTACACGTCGGCGTCGAGGAGGCCCACCCGCGCTCCCGCCTGGAGCAGGGCCAGGGCCACGTTGACGCTCACGGTGGTCTTGCCCACACCGCCCTTGCCGGCGCTCACCGCGACCACGTTGCGCACCCCGGCGATCTCCTTGCGTCCGGGGATCCCGCGGGTCGCGGTGACGTTGGCGTCCCAGGTGATCTCCACCCGCTCGACCCCGGGCACCGAGCCCACCACCGCCGCCTCGACGTCCCGCTGGATGCGGTCCTTGAGCGGGCAGGCGGGAGTGGTCAGCACGATGCGCATGGAGACGGCGGCGCCCTCGACACGGATGTCCTTGACCATGCCCAGGGTCATCAGGTCGCGGTGGAGCTCGGGCTCCATCACCGTGCTCAGAGCACGCTCGACCGCCTGCACGACGCCTGCCTCTGCCATGCGATCGAGTATAGCCGCGGGCCCCGTGAGAGCCCCGGCCCGCGAGCCTCCGGGTACCCTGGCCGGGTGACGGGTGACGTCCCGGAGCCGGGCGCGCCGGCGGCGGTGCTGGTGGTCGAGGACGACCGTGCCCTGCGCCAGGCGATCGTGACCAACGCCGAGCGGGCCGGCTACACGGTCACCTCCGTCGGCGACGGGCTGGCCGCCGGGGAGGCGATCCGCTCCGGGCACTACGACGTGGTCCTGCTCGACATCGGGCTGCCCTTCGTCGACGGCTGGCGCATCCTGGGCGCGCTCGAGGGGCGCCGGGCGCCGTCGGTGATCGTCATCAGCGCGCGCGGCGAGGAGGCCGACAAGGTGCGCGCCCTCGACATGGGGGCGGACGACTACCTCGCCAAGCCCTTCGGCGCCGACGAGCTGCTGGCCCGTCTCCGGGCGGTGCTGCGCCGGGTGCGGCCCCCCGCCGGTCCCTCGATGGTGGTGACCGCCGGCGAGGTCGCCGTCGACCTGGGAGCGCGCCTGGTGACCCGGGAGGGTCGGGAGGTCACCCTCTCCCCCACCGAGTACCTGCTGGTGGCCGAGCTCGCCCGGCACGCCGGTCAGGTGGTCGATCACCGCTCGCTGC
>JAXDLS010000489.1:0-9305 GCA_034666485.1 Chloroflexota bacterium | reverse complement strand
AGCCCGTCGGGCCGCCTGCTCGTCTCCGACACCCCGGGCGGGGCCGTCTACTCGATCAGCTCCAGGCACTTCGACACCAGCCGCTCCCTGTCGGCGGCCCCCCAGGACTCCGGCGTCTCCGGATATGTGGGACTCGTCAACCCGACCACCGGCGCCAACACCCCGCTGATCACGGGGATGGCCGGCCCCCACGGCGAGGCCTTCATCCCCGCCCACACCTGACCTCCATCTGACCCGGGGCCGCCGCCGGCCGGCGGCGGCCCCCTTCATGGTGAGGCCGGGCTCCCCCGGGCGGGACGCGAACCGTCCCGGTGAGGGGGCTTCCGGGGAGCGCCTGCCCGGTCCGAGAATGGCTGCAAGGACCATGATCGAGGCGGAACGATCGATGATCACCCAGGACACGAGCGATGTGGCGTCCCTGCGAGGGACCGCCACGGTCATCCCCCTGGCCGCGAGCCGGCTGACCGGGGACGCCGCCCTCCTCGCTGCCTATCGTCACGGCGACGTCCGCGCCTTCGAGATGCTCTTCGACCGCCACCAGGGTCGCCTGCGCGCGATGAGCGTGCGCTACCTCGCCGACGCCGCGGAGGCGGATGACGTGGTCCAGGAGACCTTCCTCCGCCTGCTGCGCATCGCCGAGCGGGTGGACGAGGACTTCAAGGTCATGGCGTGGCTGCATCGGGTGGCGGCCAACCTCTGTATCACCGCCCTGCGGCGGCGCGGACGGATCCAGCTCGTCTCCGGCGACGAGGAGTGGATCCTGGCAACGCGCGACCAGCACCGGGCCCGCCAGCCGGACCAGGCCTACGAGATGGGGCAGGCGCGCGACCGCCTCCGCCGGGTGGCTGCGGGTCTGCCCGCCCAGCAGCGGGCGGCCTTTCTCATGCGGGAGATCGACGGCCTCTCCTACGGGGACATCGCCGTCCGGCTGGGCATCAGCCACGGGGCGGTGGAATCGCTGCTCTTCCGAGCACGGCGGCGATTCAAGCAGGAGTATCTCCGCCTCGAGGGAGAGGAGCCCACGACGTGCGCCACGGTCCGTCACCAGCTGGAGGTGATCGGCCGCGCACACCTCGGCGCCTGGCAGGAGCACCAGGTCGCCCGTCACCTCGACGAGTGCAGCGGCTGTCACGGCCGGTGCAGGGGAGACGCCCACGAGGGGCGGTTCGCCGGTGCGGTGGGAACGCCGCAGACCGCCTGACGGACTCGTTCCTCGATCGCGTCCTCGTCGGGTGTCAACCCGCGTAGGAACCGCGCGGCGCGGATCGTCATAGGGAGGTCCATCTACCCCTGGACAGACCTCCGCGGAGCCCCGCCGCCGCCACCGAGAGGGCGCGGCGGGGTTTCCGCGTTCCCGGTGCCGCTCAGCCTGGACGCCGGCCCCGTCACCGTGGCGGTCTGCAGTGAAGCGGAATAGCAATGCAATCGCAATCGCCGGTCGCGGAGTGCGTGCACCGCCGTCATCCGCCTCGCATCCGGTAGGAATACGCTCCCCGGACGCGTCGGTCTGCGTTGATGGCACGCCGTCCACGTGCGAATCTCGCCGCGTCGCCTCCACCCGAGGCGCCAGAGCCCAGACCACAGTTCTACTGAAGCGAGCGCGCGACGGTATTCATGCGTAGTGCAAAGTACGACTGCCGACCTTGACATTGGCTCGGAACCGGTCTACCGTCAATCACGACTGACGGTACCGTCCCGAACTCCCTCCTCTGCGAGGGGTGGGCGTTGCTCTCCACCGAGCCCGGTGCAGGGACAGTCACCGTGAGGACTCGACAGATGGCCATTCCACGGTCGTGTGATCACCGCGTTCTCGTTGGCGCGGGGGTGAGCGGACTCACCAGTGCGCTGTGCCTGGCGCGCGCCGGGTTCGAGGTGGAGGTCGTCGCGGAGAGGTTCGCGCCGGATGTCGTGTCGGTGGTCGCGGGTGCGCTGTGGGAATGGCCGCCCGCCGTGTGCGGGCACCATCGCGACCAGTCCTCGCTGGCGCGCTCGAAGGACTGGTGCATGGTCTCCTACGAGATCTTCGACGACCTGGGGCGCGACCGGCAGACCGGCGTGTTCATGCGCACCGCCAACTTCTACTTCCGGCACCGGCTCGAGGATCGGCCGCGCGAGCTGAGGAAGATGTGGGAGCTGGCACCCCGTGTGCGCGGGTTCGTGCGCGATGTCGGGTTGGCATACCTCAACGGGGTGGACTCGGGAGCCGGCATCCGGGACGCATACGCCCACCTCGCTCCCATGATCGACCGACCGGTACATGGCCTGGCTTCGCAGGCAGGCCGAGGATGCCGGGGCCGGGAACCAGGATCATCCCCAACTACGCGCACGGCGGTGCGGGCTTCACCTTCTCGTGGGGGGTGCCCACGAGGTGACCGAACGGGTGCCGGACGTGAGGGCGGAGCTGTGGAGCCCCGTCCTCGCCAGGCGAGAGCCGGTCGTCGCGGGGGCTGCGGGCCGCGCGCCGTCCCTCGCTGTCCGTCGGCCGGGTTGACACCGAGGCGCAGACGCGGGAGGAGGCAGGAATGACACAGCAGGTGGACGTGCGACCCGAGGGAGAGGTGGCTCTCGCCCCGACCGTCGCCCTCCCCGACGGCGCGAGGGCGCGAGCGACGTGCGTCGCGGTCGACTCCCCGAGATGCGGAGGGCCGGTGACCGACGAGTTCCAGGCCCTCTGCGAGGAGTGGCTGCCGTGCATGTACGACTGGCGGGCCCTGGCGGTGCCGGCCTCCGAGGGCAGGCCATGACCGGGCGGCTCACCCCCGCGCCCAGACGAGGACACCGCCGACCTCGCGGGGCGAGGTGGCGAGCAGGTCGGTGACAAAGCGGCGCATGAGGTCCTCGTGGGGCATGGGGCCGACGATGACCGTGGCGACCTGCCATCGGCGCAGCTCGGCGATCACCCGGCTGCGGAGCGGCGGTGTCAGCGGCGGCGTGTGACCCGACTGGATGGCGAGCATCAGCGACGCTGTCTGCGACTGCCGTGGGCCATCGACGCGCACCCCACCCGGCCGGACCGCGACGAAGTACCCCTCGGGCATGCTGAAGCGCATGTCCGACACCGCCTGCCACAGCATCGGCGGGTCCGACGACCCATCGTGGACGAAGGGGGCCACCAGAGCCACCGAGCCCGGTGGCACCGCGAGCACGTCCGTCCCGGTGAAGAAGGGGGGCACCTCGACCGGCGACGACGGGAAGGGCAGCCGCGGAGCGAGGGTGCCGACGCAGAGGCCGAGCAGCCCGACCGCCGCCCACCGGCGGCGGCGCCGCGGTGAGCGCATCGCCGCGGCCACGAAGACCGCGAGGAGGAGGCCGGCGAGCAGGTCGACGTAGATGAAGAGCCGGCTGGGGAGGGCGCTCCCCGCCAGGGGGATCGCCTCGAGCGCGCGCCAGGGCAGGGGAAGCCGGCTCACGTGGCCGCCGACGTGGAGCTGCGGGCCCAGGGAGAGGAGGAGCAGGACCCCGCCCGTGGCCAGCGCCCAGCGCACCACCGGCTGCGAGCGGCGGCGCACCGCGACCACGGCGATCGCGGCGAGGAGCGGCAGTCCCAGGTAGGCGCCGTTCTCCACCTCGTTCCCCGAGAACCGGCGGCTGACGACGTCCGCCGGCGGCGGGGCGGCCATCTGGAAGTCGGTGGGGACCACCAGGTTGGCGACGTCGGTGACGTAGACGTCGCCACCCGGGACCGTGCCCGAGATGCGATCGGGTCCGAGCAGCTGGACAGCGAGCGGGAAGGTGGCGAGCACGCACGCCGTGGCCCCCGCCCACAGCAGCGCGCGCAGTGCGTGCGATCGACGGCGGCGGAGCTCGGAGCGGTTGGTCAGGGCGAGAACGGCGACGCCGGCGCTGCCTGCGACCAGGGCGAGGACGACACCCTCCTCGAAGATGAGGAGCTGGGCTGTGAGGAGCGCCCCCAACGCCGTACCGGCGACCCAGGCACGGCGCCGCTGCACGATCAGGATCTCGTGGAGGAGGATGAGCAGCAGCGGCGGCAGCAGCGCGAAGCTGACCTTGGCGTGGCCGTGGGCGTGGCCCATGAGGTAGGGCGAGAAGCCGTACATCAGCCCGCCGCACGCTGCGGCCGCGCGGGACCGGACGAGGCGGCGGATGGCCAGGTAGGCGCACCACGCTGCGAGGACGATCCCCCCGGCCATCAGCAGGTTGTACGAGACCACCAGCCCGGCGGTCGCCGACAGCGGCCAGAGCACCACGCCGAGCACCGGAGCAAGCGAATTCCACATCAGGTTGACGCCGTCCGGGTGGTTGAGATGGGTGGTGAGCAGTGGATTGTGTCCGTGCGAGATCGCCCACGGGACCCAGCGCAGGAACCACATCGTCTGCTCCGCATCCCCCGGCCACCCGATGATGCGGCTGCTGGGTGTGATCAGGGCCGGCCGGAAGATGAGGAAGGCGACGGCGCCGTAGCCGAGCAGGGGAACGAGGTCGGCCCAGCGGCTCGCGCCGGTCCGCAGCCGCCGGGCGGCGACGGGGTGGTGGACGGCGCTGGGACCGGCTGCCTCAGCCGTGGACACGACCCGAGGCGGCGAGGTCGGCGGGCCGTGCGGCACGGCGGCCGCGCAGAGCGCGAGCACGCCGTTCCCAGAGCACCGTGCCGCCCATGCGCCAGTCGACGTTGGGCTGCTCGAGGAGGTCGCGGTCCACCCGCCGGCGGTGGCGCTCGACCAGCTCGACCAGGGAGTCCACCAGCGTGGACTCGAGCTGATGGGGCTCGAGCCCGAGGTCGATGAGCGCCTGGTGGCGGGCGTTGTAGTAGTGCTCCTCGCGCTCCATGCGGGGGTTGGGGAGATGCCGGATGGTGGTCGTGAGCCCGTGCGCGGCTCGCGTCCGCTGCACGAGCTCGGCGAGCTCGACGACGGAGAACTGCTCGGTGAACTGGTTGAAGACGCGGTACTCGCCTGCAGCGGGCGGGTTCTCGACGGTGAGCCGCAGGCAGGCGGCGGTGTCGCGGATGTCGAGGAATCCACGGGTCTGGCCGCCCCTGCCGTACACGGTGAGTGGCTCGCCCACGGCGGCCTGGACGCAGAAGCGGTTGAGCACCGTGCCCCAGATGGTGTCGTAGTCGAACCGCGTCGCCTGCTCGGGACGTCCGGCGAGCTCGTCGGTGACGCACCCGTACACCACGCCCTGGTTGAGGTCGGTGGCCCGCAGCCCCCAGAGGCGGCAGGCGAAGTCGATGTTGTGGCTGTCGTGGACCTTCGACAGGTGGTAGAAGCTGCCCGGCTGCTTGGGGAAGGGCAGCCGATCGCTCCGCCCGTTGTGGACGATGGTGATGAACCCCTCCTCGATATCGATGTTCGGCGTGCCGTACTCGCCCATGGTGCCCAGCTTGATGAGGTGACACTCGGGCGCATGGCGCTGCAGGGCGAAGAGGAGGTTGAGCGTTCCCACCAGGTTGCCCACCTGGGTGCGCACCGCGTGCTCGCGGTCGATCATCGAGAAGGGGGCGCTGCGCTGCTCGGCGAGATGGATGATGGCGTCCGGCCGGTGGTCGACGAGCAGCGAGGAGAGCTGCTCGGCGTCAGCGAGGTCCAGCCGTCGCCAGAGGATGGTCCGGCCGGTCGCCTCCTCCCAGCGGCGGACCCGGCGGGGCATCGAGCGGATGGGAACCAGGCTGCTGGTCCCGCACTCCCGGTCCCAGCGCCGGCGCACCAGGCTGTCGACGGCGACGACGTCATGGCCCTGTGCCGAGAGATGAAGGCTGGTCGGCCAGCCCAGGTAGCCGTCAGCTCCCAGGACCACGATCGTCCCGCGCCTCATCGCGTCCTCCTCATGTGCAAGGCCGATGTGATTGTGCCCGGCTGACGGTCACGCAGTGTGGCATGGAGACCGCACGCGACATCCGAGGTACGGAAATGGGGATGGGGCCCCTGGACGTCGAGCGCCCGATGAACCGGATCGGTGCTGCTCCGGCTGCGAGAGCGCCCAGAGCCTACCCGGCCGCCGTCGATGTCGCCAATCGGAGTTCATCGGGAGTTCATCACCACCCACGAGAGTCCGGAAGGCCGGCAGCTCTGCCGCCGGCGCTGGTGGGACGGACCCGGACGGCCTCCCTGGTGCCGCGCATATCCTTCGCGCGAACGTGCTCCCGATTCGCGACATCAACCCGACCAGCCGGTTCGCCTGGGTCACCCTCGGGCTCATCCTGACCAACGTCGCGCTGTTCCTGCTCTGGCAGCCGACCCTCCAGGGCGACCAGGCCCAACAGCAGGCGTTCTTCTTCTGCCACGCCGAGATCCCCTACGAGGTGACCCACCAGACCGACCTGGCCGACGCGGGCCCCGGCGCGATCCAGGCGATCGAGGACCAGCTCGGTGCCAGCCCCTCGGAGGCGGCCGGCGTGCAGCAGACGCTGCGCGAGCTCTGCCCCCACAAGAGCTGGCTGCTCTCGCTGTTCACCTCGATGTTCCTGCACGGGGGATGGCTGCACCTGGGCGGCAACATGCTCTACCTGTGGATCTTCGGCAACAACGTCGAGGACCGGCTGGGCCACCTCCGGTACCTGCTCTTCTACCTGCTCGGCGGCCTCGCCGCGTCGGCGCTCGAGCTCGCCTTCGCCGCGGACTCGTTGGTGCCGACGCTCGGTGCGTCGGGGGCGATCGCCGCCGTGCTCGGCTCCTACCTCGTGATGTTCCCGCGCGCCCGGGTGCTCACCCTGGTCTTCTTCATCCTGCCGGTCAGCCTCCCCGCCATCGTGGTGCTCGGCGGCTGGTTCGTCCTCCAGCTCTTCCACGGCGTCGGCGGGCTGGGCACCCAGGTCAACGGCGGCGTCGCCTACTGGGCGCACGTGGGCGGGTTCGTCTTCGGGATGCTGGCGACCCGGTTGTTCGTCGGGCGCGCCGCCGACCGCAGGGATCCGCTCGCGCTCCGCTGACGCCGGGGCGAGCCGCGCTCAGGCCCGCTGGGGGATCAGCTCGAGGACACGCTCGTCGAAGTGCGTCATCCGGCTCTCCGGCAGCAGCAGCACCCGCTCGGGGGCGAGCTGCGACACGAAGTCGGCGTCGTGGCTCACCAGGATGAGGGTGCCCTCGTAGTGCTGCAGGGCGGCCAGCAACGCCTCCACCGACTGGGGGTCGAGGTTGTTGGTGGGCTCGTCGAGGAGGAGCAGGTTCGCCCGCGCCACCATGAGACGGGCGAGCGCCAGCTTGGTCTTCTCCCCTCCCGAGAGCGTTCCCGCGTCCTGGCCCGCCACGTCGCCCACCAGCCCGAAGTGGCCCAGCACCGCGCGCAGCTCGCCCTCGGAGGCGGTCTGCACCCCGGTCCTCAGGTTCTCCAGGACCGAGCGGCCGGCGACGATGTCCTCGTGCTCCTGCGCGTAGAAGCCGATCTCGACGTTCGCCCCGAGGCGCACCTGGCCCGAGTCGGGGGTCTCACGCTGGGCGAGGCAGCGCAGCAGGGTGGTCTTGCCCGCGCCGTTGACACCGACCAGCAGCAACACGTCGCCGCGCTGCACCAGGCAGTCGACACCGCTGAAGACGCGATGCTCACCGTAGCTCTTGCTGAGACCCGTCACCTCGAGCACCTGGTCGCCGGCGCGCGCCGGCTCGGGGAAGCGCACCTTCAGCTGGCGGCGGCGGACCGGTGGCGCGTGCTCCTTGAGACGCTGGTTGAGGGCGTCGATCCGGCGCTGCAGCGCCCGGCGCTTGGTGGCGTGGGTGGCGTTGCCCTTGGAGAAGATCCTCTTGGTCTCCTGGAGGCGGGCCGCCTCGCGGGTGAGGGTCCGCGCCGAGTGGGCGCGCTGCGACTCGGCCTCGGCGCGCTGACGCAGGAAGTCCGAGTACGTGCCCCGGTAGGCGTCGATCTGCGCGTTCTCCAGCGCCAGCACCCGGTCGAACGCGGTGTCCATCAGCTGCAGGTCGTGACTCACCACCAGCACGGTGGCGTCGGTCTCGCGGAGGAAGTTCATCACCCACCGCTTCGCCGGCATGTCGAGGTGGTTGGTGGGCTCGTCGAGGATGAGCAGGTCGCCGCCGACGAGCAGCAGCCTGGCCAGGTCGAGCCGCCGGCGCTGGCCGCCGGAGAGCGACGTCAGCGGGGTCAGCAGCGCCTCCTCGTCGAGGCCCACTCCCGCAGCGATCCGCTCGGCGGTGGCCTCGAGCTCGTATCCGCCCTCGCGGACGAACCGCTCCTGCAGGTCGCTGTAGCGGGCGATGGCGTCGTCGAGGTCGGCTCCCTCGGTCTCGCCCATCACCGCGGTCAGAGCGTCCATCTCACGGCTCACCGCGGTGAGCGGGCTGGCCTCGACCAGGTACTCGACGGCGACCTGCGCGTCGCCGCCCTCCAGACGCGGGGTCTCCTGCCGCAGGTACGCGCTCTGATGAGGGATCCTCACGGTGCCGGAGGTCAGGGTGCCGTCGCCGGCGATGGCGCGCAGCAGCGTGGTCTTGCCCATGCCGTTGGCGCCCACGAGGGCCACCTTCTCACCCTGGCTGATGAGGATGGTGGCGTCCTCGAGCAGGACGCGGTCTCCCAGCTCGATGCGAGCCTCGGAAAGTGCGAGCACGTGAGTGGAGTTCCCATGAGAGCCGGCAGGAACCGGCGGTTGAGGTGAGCGATCGGGCGTCGCGGGGTCCGGCGCGGCGCCACCGACCGCTCGTCGACGGCAGCCGGGCATGCGCCGGCGACCGTGGACCTCCTCGAGGATACCAGTCCCCGGCTACTCGCCATCCTCGCCGGGGACACGACGGTCAGACTTGCGTTGCGACTGTTGCCGCTTCGAGTCGAGGCGGGCCCTGACCGAGGACCGGGTGGGTCGGGTGGCGGTGCGCGGACGCTCCGGCACGGCGGCGGCGTCGAGACGATCGGCCAGGCGGCGCACCGCCTCCTCACGATTGCGCAGTTGGGAGCGTTCCGACGTCACCACGATGCGCAGCCGATCGCCCAGCACGCCGCGAACGCGATCGACCACACCGGCGCCGGCCTCCAGCGCGGTGAGGTCGACCCACAGCTCGACCCTGCTGTCGGTGGTGTTGACCCCCTGACCGCCGGGCCCGGTGCCGTGGGAGAAGCGCCAGGTGAGCGCGGAGGGCGGAATCGAGATCCCGCCGGCGGTGACGACGGTGCTGTCCACGTGCCGATTGAAACACCCCGTTCCTGGGAACGATGACGTCACGGGTGACCGCAAGCGGGTCACGGGCGGCCGCGGGGTCGCCGCACCCTGTAGCGTTCCCTCTGCGTGCGGCGGCCTGAGCGCCCCCCTGCCGGCCCCCCCTCGTCCACCGTTCTCTCCTGGAGCACTCTCATGGCCACCGGCCTGTCCGACCTTCGCCTGGCCCGGAACATCGGGATCA
>JAXDLS010000488.1:0-3919 GCA_034666485.1 Chloroflexota bacterium | reverse complement strand
GCGTCGGGCGCTGGTGCGCCCGGTGGGCGGCCTCCACCGACCCGTCGTCCACGGACGGCGGCGGCGCCGACGGCAGCCGTCCAGCCGGCGCCGCCTCCGTCTCGTCGAGCGCGAACGCCTCGCGCAGCGCGAGGGCGACACCGGGGTCGTCGACGTTGTCCTTGATGTGGCTGATGGGCGCGTGCAGCAGCTTGCGCACCAGGCTCCGGGTCAGGGCGTCGAGGTGCCTGCGGCTCTCGTCGTCGCTCCACCCCAGCTTGGCCACGGTGCGCTCGACCTCCCGGCGGCGCAGCGCCTCGGCCTGCCGCGCCAGCGCGGCGATGGTCGGGCCGGCGGCGTCGCGCTCGCCCACCACGGCGATGGTCCGGGCCAGCTCGCGCTCGACGATCCGCTCGGCGGCGGGGGCCTCGGCGCGCCGGCGCCGGAGGTTGTGCTCCACCCGGAGGCCGAGGGCGTCGAGGTCGACCAGGCTGACCCCGGGCACCTCCGCGGCGGCGGGCTCGACGTCGCGGGGCACGGCGATGTCGACGATGCACAGGGGGCGGCCGCGGCGGTTGCGCTGGATGCGCTCGACGTCGGTGACGGTGAGCACCGATCGCGAGCTCGACGTGGAGCAGATCACCAGGTCGACGTCCTCGCCGGCGGCGGCGACGGCTCCCTCGGTGGTGGCCCGGCCGTCGACCTCGCGGGCCAGTGCCTCGGCGGAGCCGGCGCTGCGCGAGGTGATGGTCAGCCGGGCCCCGCAGGCCGCGAGCCGGCGGGCCGCGGCGGCGCTCATCTTGCCGGCGCCGACGAGGAGGATGCCCCGTCCCTCGAGGCCGCCGAGCGCCTCGCGGGCATGGTCGAGGGCGAGCTCGGTGACGCTGCCGGTGCTCCGCCCCACCCCGGTCTCGGTGCGCACCCGCTTGGCGACGCTGACGGCGCGGCGCATCACGAAGTCGAGGCGGGCGTCGAGCGTGCCCGCGCTGCGCGCCAGCCGGTGCGCCGCCTTGAACTGCCCGAGGATCTGGGACTCGCCGAGCACCATGCTGTCGAGTCCCGAGGCGACACGGAAGATGTGGCGCACCGCCTCGGCACCGCGGCGCGCGCCCAGGTGGTCGGCGAGGCCGTGCGCGCCGGCGGGGTCGAGGTAGCGCACCAGCCGCGGCACCACCTCGTCGGTGAGCTCGGCCGCCGGCGACACCAGGTAGAACTCGGTGCGGTTGCAGGTGGAGACCACCGCCGCCTCGAGCAACCCGCTGTGGCCGACGAGGTACCGGAGCAGGTTGCGCGCCTCGGGCTCGGGCACGGAGGCGCGCTCGCGGACCGCCAGCGGGGCGGTGTGGAAGCTGAGCCCGGCGGCGACGATCTCGGTCACGGCGGCGACCCCACCACCGCCAGCTCGTCGGCGAGCGCCTCGGCCTCGGCGGTGCGGCCGGCGCGGAGCAGGTCGAGCAGCCGGGGCAGCGCGTCGGCGGCGATGCGATCGCGCGCCTCGTATCCCACGCCCGCCTCCCGGGCGCGGTCGCGCATGCGGCCGGCGAGCTCGGCGAGGACGCCGAACTCCTCCCCGATCGCCTGCTCGAGGTGGAGGCGCATGAACTTCGCGAAGGCGGGGCTGCGGCCGCCGGTGCTGATCGCCACCTGGAGCGGCCCGCGGCGCACCACCGAGGGAACGATGAACGAGCAGAGCTCGGGGTCGTCGACGACGTTCACCGGGACTCCCGCGGCGCTCGCCTCCTCGAAGACCGCCCGGTTCACGGCCCGCTGGTCGGTGGCGCACACCACCACCGCCGCCCCGGCGACGTCACCGGGCCGCACCTCACGGGCCTCCCAGCTCGCCTCCCCGGCGTCCACGCGGGCGCGCAGCGCGGCGGTGAGAGCCGGGGCGACGATGCGCAGCCGGACTCCGGCGTCGAGCAGCGGGCGCGCCTTCTGTGCCGCGATCTCGCCGCCACCGACGAGGAGGGCGTCGCGATCGGCGAGGTCGAGCATCGCCGGATAGTAGGCGGGACGCATTCTTGGATAGTAGGTGGCAGGCATCCGTGGAGAGGTCGCCATATTGGGGTTAACAGCCCAAGTATAGGTTGGGGTGAGGCGGTCACCCCGCCGTCCCGGTGGCCACCGCGGCGCTCACCCACGACGACACGGAGTCTCGCCCAACGCACCGTCCGCTCGCTCGCCGCACCTCTCCCCGCAGCCTGGCGCGTTCGGGGCGTCGTGCCATGAAAGTGGTGTGGAGTACGATGGAGGTCATGTTGCAAGGGGATCCGAGGACCACGGGCTCCGAGCCATCGGACCCCGGCACCTCGGTCATCCCGAGCACCGAGGGCGCAGGTGGCTCCCAGGCCGCGCGCCGCCGTCGCTACGGTCGCCGCCGCGGTGCCGCGCCCGTGGGCGAGTGCTTCGTCAGCCGGCTGGGGCCGGCCAACGGCGAGCCCTTCGCCGCGCTCGACGACCCCGACGACGGCATCGTCTACCTGCGGCCGGGCCCCGACACCCCCCTCGACCAGCTCCGCTTCGTCTCCCTCGACTGCGAGACCACCGGGCAGTCACCGCACCGGCTGGTGGAGCTGGGCGGGGTGACCTTCACCCTGACCGGGCACATCGCATCCTTCGAGACCCTGGTGCACTGCACCGATCGGATCAACCCCTACGCCCGGCGTCTCCACGGCATCACCGGCGCCAGCCTCGCCGGGGCGCCGCCGGCCGGCGCGGTGCTCACCCGCTTCCGCCGGTTCGCCGCCGGAGCGGTGCTGATCGAGCACAGCGCCGACGCCTTCGACACCCGGCTGATCGGGCGCACCTCGGGCGAGGACTTCGACGCCGACAACGTCGACACCTCGCGACTGGCCGGCAAGCTCTGGGACCTCCGCGACACCATCGGCCTCGAGCGCCTCTGCGCCGAGCTGGGGGTCACCCACCGGCAGCCGCACCACGCGCTCGCCGACGCGGAGGCCACCGCCGCCTGCTTCATCGAGCTGGTGGTGCGGGGTCGCGAGCACTTCGGATGGAGCACCCTGGGCGACCTGCTCGCCGACGGGCAGCCTCCGGTGCGCCCCCCCGCCCCGGCCAACACGCTGCAGCGCCGCCGCCCGCGCGTGCCCGCGCCCGGCCCCGCCGTGGCCGCCGTGGCCACCGGCACTGACGGTGGAGGAGACGACCCCGCCTCCCCCGCCCGTCCCCGCCGCCGCCGCGGACGCCGCCGGCGCGGCCGCGAGGGCCTGCCCCACGTGAACGGCGAGGGCCACGGCGACAGCGCCGTGACCCACCCGCCGCCGCCGTCCGGGGACTGAATCCGGGCCTCCGTACGGGTCGCGTGTGTGCCGGCGCACAACCGCAGCCCAGTTGACACACGAACGTCTGTGCCCTACCATCCCGGCCCAGGACCCAACCGCCCACCGCGCCTCGGACCGCGTCCGCGCGCAGCATCCCAGCCGGGGTCCGCACAGGGGAGGCGAGCCATGCTCGACAGGCTCGGCCAGGCCGACCGCATCTGCGGCATCAGCGCGCTGCTCGCGCTCATCTCCACCTACCTGCCCTGGTACCACTTCCGCGACGCCCACGGCAGCACCACGGTCAACGCGTTCGGCGCCGGCTTCCTCGGCGACACCCTCTTCTTCGGCGCCATCGCCACCCTGCTCATCGTCGCCATGCGCATCGGGCTGGTCGACCTCCGGCAGCTCGGGCTCGAGGACCGTCACCTCCTCCCCGTCGCCGGCGTGGCGCTCGGCGCGGTGATCCTGCAACTGCTCATCGGCGTCAACGGCAGCGGCGCCTTCCACTCGATCACCATCGGCGTGGTCGTCGCCCTCCTCGCCGCCGGCGGCATGGTGGTCGGCGCCCGCATGGAGCGGCAGTCCGGGCCGGGCACGCACACCCACCGCCGCTCCGCCCGGTAGCGCGCGGCGATGCGCCGGGGGGTGGCGCGGCTGGGACC
>JAXDLS010000487.1:0-4841 GCA_034666485.1 Chloroflexota bacterium | reverse complement strand
GGGCGGGAAGCCCACCCCGCCGCTCGGCCCTCCGCTGGTGCGGTAGCGCACGTGGCCACGCAGGTCTTCGACGCCGTGCTGGAGTTCGCGCTGCTCGGGCTGTTCGCGGGGGTGAGCGGCTATGCCGTCCACCTGGTGCTCACCACCGTCCGCGGGCAGCCGGAGACCCCGGCGCCTCGCGAGGAGGCGCCGGGGCACGACGAGAGGATCAGTGGCCCTTCCTCGAGTGCGAGACCGGGGTGCCCGTCGCGGGGTCGAGGATCAGGGTGCCCTGGTCGGTGCGGTGGAAGTCCATCATCCGGGTGAGCGACCCGGCGAGGGCGTCGGCGGAGCCGTCACCGATCCGGGCGAGGCCCCAGTTGTCCTGGATGAACCGCACCACCGAGCTCTGGTCGGTGGCGGCGTGGTCGACGAAGTTCTGCCGGGAGAACGGCGAGATCACCAGCAGCGGCAGCCGCTGGCCGTCGCCGCAGCGCGCCTGCTCGACCTGGCCGCCGAACCCGGTCGGGATCCTCCCGCCGGCGGTGCCGCCGCACATCCCCGGGTTGGTGAGGGTGTCCAGGCTGGTCTGTGACTGGAGGAGGACCGGCGGGACGACGTGGTCGTACCAGCCGTCGGAGTCGTCGTAGGCCACCACCACCGCGGTCGACCTCCAGGTCGGAAGCTGCTGCAGGCGGTTGATGGTGCTGACCAGGAAGGTCTGCTCGTCGAGCGGATCGGAGTAGCCGGGGTGACCGTCCTGGTAGGCGGGGGCCTTCAGATAGGACACGCTGGGCAGGTTGCCGGCGTTCGCCGCGGCGAAGAAGTCGGCGAGGTCGTACTGGTGGTTGGCCTGGTCCTGGTGACCGACCGTCGCCACCGAGGTCGGCGGCAGGTGCTGGGGGTTCGCCGTCGACGGGGAGTACTGGAACGGCTCGTGGTGGGGGATGTAGTCCGTCACCGTGGCGCCGCCGACGTTGGTGTGGGTGCCGTGGCAGAGCGCCGCGGGGCTCAGGTTGTCCGTGGCCGGGTTGCCGGGGACGTAGCCGGGGCTGGCGAAGCCGCCGGTGAAGAAGCCCCAGCTGAGCCCCTGCGCGCTCAGCTGGTCGCCGACGGTCCTGCCGCCGTGCTGCTCGACGATGGCGTTGTTGCTGCACACGTCGAAGTAGGGGTCGGAGTCGCCGACGGTCGTGCCCGCGCCGGCGACCACCGGTGCCACCGATCCGGGGGTCGCCGGGGTCACCCCCATCGCGGGGCAGTCGGCGGGCGCATGGTACACCGCGGACGATGCCCCGGGCCGCGCGCAGTTCACGCGAAGGTCTGGCCGCTGGTGACGTTCATCGCACCGGGCGTGGAGGGGCCGAACCCGGTGGCGAATGAGCTGTCGCTCATCGCGAACCGCTGCGCGTAGTTCCAGAGCCCGGTCACGGTGTTGCCGTCGTAGTAGTCCATGACCGCGTAGTTGCCCGGGCTCGGCGCCGTGCCGAGGCACTCGCCGAGGGTCTTGCCGGTGTTGTTGGGCCGGCCGGTGAACTGGACGTACCGATCGGCGGCGCCGTGATCCATCGCCGACTGCTCGTCGGTGTAGCCGTGACCCATGTCGCAGGTGAGCGCCTGCGAGCGGTCGAGGCGCTGCGGGTTGCCGAGGTTGGGATTGGCGGTGAGCAGCGCGCCGCTCAGGCCGTCGACCGCCGGCGTGCCCCTCCTCGCCGTGAAGCCCGGCTCACCGACGGGGTTGAGCGCGTTGGGATAGGTGCCGAAGTAGTGGTCGAAGGAGACGTTCTCCTGGAAGATCACCACCAGGTGCTTGATCGGGGTCGTGGTGCTCGCCCCTGCCGCCTGGTCCTGGGGCCGCTTCGCCGCGGTGGCGGTGACGCCCGCGGTGACGCCCGCGGTGACGCCCGCGAGGCCCACCACCGCGGCCATCCCCATGACGAGGGTCGATCGTCGCCTGTGCATGTCTCTCCCTTCCCTGTTGCCCTGTGCAGGTCGTTCTGCCTGCCCCGAGTGACAACGGGCATCACAGTCATGTCCTGCAAAGGTGAGCAGTGGGGGAGACCGTGGTGAAGGACCGCCCGGAGGGCGGTTAAGGTCCGGTCAGCCGAGGGTGGTGCGCGCGCTCAGTGTGTGCACCGGCAGCGGGCCGGCGGCGAAGCCCGGGCCGTCCTCCTCGCCGATGTACAGCTCGAGGGCGTGGCGGTCGCCGGCCTGCCGGGTGGGAGCCCTCACCACCCATGTCGCCGCCCTGATCCGCGCGCACACCCCGGGGTCGACGGGGTGTCCGGAGACCCGGTCGACCCCGCAGTCGAGCACCGTGAAGGTGGTGCCGAGGGCGATGCTCGGGTCGGCGCCCGCGGAGACGAAGGGCTGCATCGGCTTCTCCGAGGCGTCGAGCACCGCGGCGTCGACGGCGTAGCCGCTGTCCGCGTCCCAGGTCAGGTACCTGCCGGCGTACTTCCCGCTGGTGAGGCGGCCCGCACCCTGGCTGCGCACCGCGTCGAGGAAGTCGCCGGGATAGCTGCCCAGCGCGACGCTGCCGTTGGAGCACTCGTCGGCACCGGGCGGGCAGCCGGTGACCGGCTGCGGCGCGCCGCCGTGGAACGACTCCACCGCCGTGTACACGGTGGTGAGCGCCCAGCCGGCGGCGACCGGTGCCGGCGCCGGGGCGCTCGGCGCCGTGGCGGCCGGTGGCGGCCCGGTCGGCGCCGCGCCCGCAGTGCGGGTGGCGCCCGCGGAGGCGGCGGGGGCGGCCGTCGCCGCGCCGCCCGACGGGGTTGCGGCCGGCGAGCCCGGTGCCGCGCCGGGCGAGCCGGAGCCCGGCACCGGCACCGTCGACGATTCGGCGCCGGTGGCGGGCCCGTGGGTCGAGCCGGAGCTCGACCGGGCCTGGGGGGCGCCGGTGGTCGCGCTGCCGCCGCAGGCGGCGGCGCCCGAGCTCAGCAGCAGCAGCGCCACGGCCAGGCCGCGGCGCACGCCCATGGTCGGCCTCTCGTCGCTCATGGCGCGCTCGCGCATTCTCTCTGCTCCCTGTGCGGTGCATCCTTCCGCTGATGACAACGGACGCCGCACGGCAGTCCTTGCGTCAGTGCGAGTTCAGCGAACCCTGCCGGCGGGTCGGTCTCCCGCCTCGCCGAGCACCCGCGCGTACAGCGCCACGGTCTGTGCGGCGATCACCCTCCAGTCGAAGTGCTCGACCACGCGACGCCGCCCCGCCCGGCCCATCCTGCGAGCGGTCTCAGGGTCGGCCACGAGCTCGTTGACGCGTGCGGCGATCCCGCTCGCGAAGCGCTGCGCGGCGGCGGGATCGGGGGCGGCGCCGGTGACCGCCTCGATCTCGCAGGGCACCAGGTACCCGGTCTCGCCGTCGACCACGATCTCGGGGATGCCTCCGACCGCGCTGGCGACCACCGCGGTCTCGCAGGCCATCGCCTCCAGGTTCACCAGGCCGAAGGGCTCGTACACCGAGGGGCAGACGAGCACGCCGGCGTGGCTCAGGAACTGGATCACCTCGCGCCGCGGCAGCATGGTCTCGGTCTCGATCCACACCACGCCGCCGCGCCGCCGCTGCGCCTGCTCGTACAGGCCGCGCACCTCGGTGGCGATCTCCGGGGTGTCGGGCGCGCCCGCGAGGAGCACGAGCTGCGCCGCCGGGTCGATCTCCGGCGCCGCCTCGAGGAGGTGGACGATGCCCTTCTGCCGGGTGATGCGTCCCAGGAAGAGCACGGAGGGCCGCTCGGGGTCGACGCCGTGGCCGACCAGCGCGCTGGTGTCCGCCACCGGGCGGTACTCGTCGGGGTCGATGCCGTTGTGGATCACCTCCACCCGCGCCGAGTCGACCGCCGGGTAGCAGGAGAGCACGTCGCGGCGCATCTGCTCGGAGACGGCGATGATCGCGTCGGCACCCTCCAGGCCGGTGCGCTCGCAGAAGCGGGAGAGCGCGTAGCCGCCGCCGAGCTGCTCGGCCTTCCACGGGCGCAGCGGTTCCAGGCTGTGGGTGGTGGCGACGTGCGGCACCTCCCAGAGCAGCCCCGCGAGGTGGCCGCCGAGGTTCGCGTACCAGGTGTGCGAGTGCACCAGGTCGGCGCCCTCGACACCCTTCGCCATCGCCAGGTCGACCGACATCGTCTGCAGCGCCGCGGCGCTCGGCGCGGCGCCCGCCAGCCGCTCCCAGGGCTGGTAGGTGGCCGCCACCAGCGGCGACCCGCGCGGCGCCCCGAAGCAGTGCACCTCCAGGTCGAGGCGCCGGGCCAGCTCGCGGGACAGGTACTCGACGTGGACGCCCGCGCCGCCGTAGACCGCCGGCGGGTACTCGCGGGTGAGCAGGGCCACCCTCACCGCGGCTCCTCGATGACCTGGCGCTTGCCGATCACCACGACGCCACCGTCCGAGACCGTGAACCGGGCGCGGTCGCGCTCGGGGTCGACGCCGATGCGCGCGCCCGACGGGATCACCACCTGCTTGTCCACGATCACGCGCCGCATCACCGCGTCGCGCCCAACCTCGACGCCGTCGAGGAGCACGCAGTCCTCGACCAGGGCGTGCGAGTGCACCTGCACCTCGGGCGACAGCACCGAGCGTCGCACCGTGGCGCCGGAGACGATCACCCCGGGGCTCACCATGCTGTCGACGGCGACGCCGCGCCGGTCCTCGTGGTCGAAGACGAACTTGGACGGCGGCAGCGGGATGTACGCCGAGTAGATCGGCCAGGACCGGTTGTAGAGGTTGAAGATCGGGTGGACCGACACCAGGTCCATGTGGGCGTCGAAGTAGGCGTCGAGGGTTCCCACGTCGCGCCAGTAGCCGCGGTCGCGCTCGCTCTCGCCGGGGACCATGTTGGTGGTGAAGTCGTACACCGACGCCTG
>JAXDLS010000486.1:0-3279 GCA_034666485.1 Chloroflexota bacterium | reverse complement strand
CGGCGGCCGCGGGATCGGCCTGGCGCTGGCGCGCTCCCTCGCCGAGGCCGAGGGGGGCCGGCTGCTGCTCCAGCGCGCCGGGCCGGGGCCGGTCTTCCGCCTGGTGCTGGCGCGGCGCGACCCGCCGTGACCGGCGGGCCGCGCCCTCAGCTGCTCAGGACTTTGCGGTGCCCTGGGGGTGGTGGTGGTCGGAGACCTGCTGCCAGGAGGACGAGTTGGAGCTGCCGGGGAGCGGGGTGGTGCCGTCGAAGTAGCGCACCGCGCCGGTCTCGCAGTTCCGGTACTCGCCGGGGCTGACCATGGTGCCCGCGGGGAAGCGCACCGGCCGCGAGGCGGTGTCGGGCATCGAGTGCCGCTGTTCGGGCTGGCGCCCCGCGCTCGAGGGGTGCTGGTGGTCGGAGACCTGCTGCCAGGAGGCGGAGTTCACGCTGCCGGGGAGCGGGGTGGTGCCGTCGAAGTAGCGCACCGCGCCGGTGTCGCAGTTGCGGTACTCGCCCGGGCTCACCACGGTGCCGGCGGCGAAGCGGACGCCGCGGGGGCGCTGGGTCTCGGTGCTCATGTCGTCTGTTCTCCGTGATGGGTCGTTCTGCGTGGATGGGACGCCGGCGATCACCAGCGCCACGGGGCAGGGACCGCTGCGCGTCAGCCGGGTCACGACCGCCCCGGCGCGCAGCCACGAGGGCCGGCGGTCCTCGTCGACGCCGAGCACCACGAGGCCGGCGGTCTCCGACTCCGCGAGGGCGACCAGCATCGCCGGGGCGTCACCGACCAGCACCGCGGTCCGGCGCCGAGGTGGTACCCCGGCGGGGAGGGCGGCAAACTCCTGCTCCAGCGCCGCGGACACGTCGTCGATCACCCGCGGCCGCCGCGCGCTGTCCGCGGCCGGGGGCGGAGGGGGGTCGCCGGCGGCGATCACCCGCGCCACCACCATCTCGGCGTCGAGGTCGGCGGCGAGCCCGGCCGCCCAGCGCAGTGCGGCGGCGGCGGCGGCCCCGCCGTCGGAGCCGACCAGGATCCGCTCCAGCGGCGGGGCGGGGGGGCCGTCGGCGCCCCCGGTTGCCTCGGGCACCACCACCACCGGGCAGGGCGAGAGCCGGGGGAGCCGGCGCGACACCCCGGGACGGAGCGCCTCCACCAGGGTGCCCCGGGGCCGGCAGCCCACCACCGCGAGGTCGGCGTCGTGGCGGCGCGCCGCCCGGGCGAGCACCTCCCAGGGGCGGCCGTCGCCGACGATGACGCGGCGCCGCACCCCGGGCAGGTGCAGGGGGGCACACCACTCCACGTCGATGCGCGCGCGGATCTCGTCGCGCCAGCCGGCGTGGGTGCGGTCGGCGGCACGGGGCAGCCGGTGGTGGAACTGGGGCGGATAGCTGCGCTCCTCGAGAGCGTAGACCGCCACCACCTCGAGATCGGCGATCGCGGCGAGCGAGGCGCACCAGCGCAGCACCCGCTCCGAGAGCGCCGAGCCGTCCACGCCCGCGACGACGCAGAGCCGCCGGGTGCCGGCCGGTCGCTGCGGCACCGCCTCGAGGCGGGGAGAGGCGTCCATGCCGCTCACCCTACGTGGCGAACCGTCAACGACCGATCAACGCCCGCCACGGCGCTCGGCCGGCCGTGGATGGATGCCCCGTCGACCGCGAGTGAATATGCTGTGCTGTTCGTGGATGCGGCACCCGGCGCCACCCCCGAGGCTCGCCTCGACGCGGCGGAGGCCCACGCCCTGCGTGAGGCGGGACGCGCGTGGAGCGACTTCCCCGCGGCCGACTCCGTCGACCCCGACCTGCGCGGCCACGAGCGCCGCGGCACCCTCCCCGGTGACCGCTACGTGCGCGGGGTGCGCCCCCGCCGGCAGGGGTTCCAGCCGGTGGCCCCGGGGGTGCTCCAGGCCACCGCCGAGGCGAGCGCGCCCCCCACCGGCCTCGCCCACCTCATGTTCCGGCTGCGCCATGCCCTGATCGGGGCGCCGCTGGCCTCCTCGCAGGCGGTGCACGAGCGCCTCACCCGGGTGAAGGCGCTCGCCGTGCTCTCCTCCGACGCGCTCTCCTCGGTGGCCTACGCGACCGAGCAGATCCTGGTCGTCCTGGTGACCGCGGGCGCGGTCGCCTACGGCGCCCTGCTGCCGATCATGGGCGCCACCCTGGCCCTGCTCGCCGTGGTCGTGCTCAGCTACCGGCAGACCATCAAGGCGTATCCGCACGGCGGCGGCTCCTACATCGTCGCCAGCGACAACCTGGGTCACCTCGCGGGGCTGGTGGCGGGCTGCGCGCTGATGACCTCCTACACGCTCACCGTCGCGGTCTCGGTGGCCAGCGGTGTCGACGCCATCATCAGCGCGGCCCCCGAGATCGAGGGGCTGAGGGTGCAGCTCTGCGTCGTCTTCACCCTGGTGCTGCTGGTCGGCAACCTGCGCGGCATCCGCGAGTCCGGGAACCTCTTCGCCGCGCCCACCTACCTCTTCGTCGCCGGGATGTTCGTGATGGTGGTCACCATGGGGGTGCGTCTCGCCACCGGCTCGCTGCACGGCGCCCCGCCACAGGTCGCCCACGTCACCCAGAGCCTCACCATCTTCCTGGTGCTGCGCGCCTTCGCCTCGGGGGCGACCGCGCTCACCGGGGTGGAGGCGATCAGCGACGGCGTGCCCGCCTTCAAGCCGCCGGAGTGGGTGAACGCGCGCACCACGCTGACCACCATGGGGGTGCTGCTCGGGATCATGTTCCTGGGCATCACGCTGGCCACCCACGCGCTCGGGGTGGTGCCCGAGGACCCCACCCGGCCCGGCTACGAGACGGTGATCTCCCAGCTCGCCCACTCCGCCTTCGGCTCCGGCCTCGGCTACCTCTACATCGCCGTGACCACCACCGGCATCCTGGTGCTCGCGGGCAACACCGCCTTCTCCGACTTCCCCCGGCTGCTCTTCTTCATGGCCCGCGACGACTTCGCTCCGCACCAGTTCAAGCGCCTCGGCGACCGCCTCGCCTACAGCAACGGCATCGTCCTGCTGGCCGCGCTGGCGGTGCTGCTGCTGGTGGGAGTCCGCGGCGACGTGTCGCGGCTGATCCCCCTCTACGCGGTGGGGGTGTTCACCGCCTTCACCATGTCCCAGGCGGGGATGGTGGCGCGCTGGCTGCGGCGGCGCGAGCCGGGGTGGCAGCGGGGGCTGCCGCTGAACGTCCTCGGCACCGTCACCTGCGCCACCGTGCTGCTGGTGACCGGCGCGTCCAACCTCACCCGCGGGGCCTGGATCATCGTGGTCATCGTGCCGCTGCTGGTGCTCACCTG
>JAXDLS010000485.1:0-3042 GCA_034666485.1 Chloroflexota bacterium | reverse complement strand
GACCAGGCGGTGGCCGCACTGGACGCCGGTCGGGCCGTGCTGCTCGCTGGAGCGATCGGGCACGCGCGATGACTGCCGTCGTCCGTCGTCACCTGATCTCGCCATCCCTGACGCGGTACCGAGCAATGTGTAACCACCTGGGGACGGGTCACGACTCAGTTAACAACACGGTGACGGAGGGACCACAGCGAGGAGCCCTCCTGGTTCGGGAGTCGGTGAGATGATCACGCCGGTCGAACTGTTCTCCCGGGTCCTCGGGCTGCTGGAGCAGCCGGACTGGCCGGCTGCACGGGCGTTTGTCGCGGCGCACGCCGAGCTGCTCTCGCCCGGGGCTGATGCCGCGCTCGACGTGGTGCTGAACGCCGCCCATCAGGCGACCGGACCGCAGCGGCGGCCGCTGATAGAAGGCCTGGAGCGGTTACGCGGGGCGCTGCGGCGCAGCCGCGACGTCGGCGTCGAGCAGGCCTTCTCCGACGCCGCCGCGGAGGGGCCCTACGACGTCGCGGGACTGCTGCCCCCGGACTTCGGGCTGATCACGACGCTGTTCATGTTCGTCCACACCGAGACGTGGGAGCAGTCCCGTGCGGTTGTCGAGCTGCACCCTGAGCTACTCGACTCGCACACCGACGCCGTCCTGGACGGACTGATCGCCGGTGTCGAGGTGCAGGAGGGCTCGGCGGCAGTGGTGGAGATGCTGCGGGCACACCAGCAGCTGCTGCGGAAATGCCGAGATGTCGGCGTTGCCGCGTTCGAGGAGCTGACCGAGGAAGCTCCGGCAGACCCGCTGCGGGAGGCGATCGCGGCGTTCCTGGCGTCCCCGACCCCCCTGCACGCGCAGCGGCAGCTCGCCGAGCACCCGGACGCGGTGAGCGAGCGAGGCGTCGCGATGCTGGAGCGGCTGGTCGAGCACGCCGCGCGGGTCGTCCCCGACGCGGTGGCCGAAACCATGCGCGCACGCCTGGCGCTGCTGCGGCGCTGCGTCGAGATCGGGGTCGAGGCAGCGTTCGCGGAGGAGACGGGCGGGCTTCCGCATGCCTCCGAGCTGGATGAGCTCATGATCGAGGTGATGTCGACCGGCGGGCGTGAGGACGTGGCGCAGCTGCTGCGCGAGCACCCCGACCTGCTGCACGACGAGTCGGGCGAGGTCCTCGACACGCTGCGGGCCGCGGCCCACCGCGATGGCGACGCCGACACACTGGCCGCGCTCGGCTTCCTCGAGGTGATGCGCAGCCAAGCCCGTACCCGGCCCGAGCGGGACCCCGACCCGGACGAGCTGACGGTGCTCGCCGCCGTGCACGCGTTCATCTCCGCTGACACCTGGCCGGCGTCGAGGCGGATCGTCGACGACCATCCCGAGCTGCTCGGCGACCCGGCCGACCGGGTGCTCACCCGGCTGGAGCGCGAGGCGCGGGCCGAAGGCCAACCCGGCTTCGCCGACCTGCTGCGCACCCACCGTCGGCTGCTGGCGCGGTGCCGCGAGATCGGGGTGCGTGAGGCGTTCGCGGAGCTGGGGCGCGGTGGAGACGAGCCGTCAGCGGCCGAGATCGAGCGGATGTTGCAGGAGTCGCTCGACGAGCTCACGGACGCCGGCGCGCCCGCGCAGGCCCTGGTCGAACAGCAGGCGCGGACGGCCTACTTCCTGTTCGAGCGGCACCAGGCCACGGGGGCGCTCGACGATCTCGACGTCGCCGTGCGCTGCCTGCAGGAGATCCTGCGCACAATCGCCCCCGACGACGAGGGCACCGCCCACCACCAGCACTTCCTCGGCAAGGTCCTGGCCACCCGCTACGCGCTCACCCACCAGGCTCCCGACATCGCCGCCGCCGCCGATGCCTTCCGCCGCGCGGTCGCCGCGCTGCCGTCCGACTCGCCCGCGCTCCCGGCGACGCTCACCGATCTCGCCCATGCGCAGCTGGACTTGCACAAACACACCGAGGAGCCGGAGGTCCTCGACGAGGCGGTGGACACCTACCGTCGGGTGCTCGCCGCCGGGCCGGACCCGGTTGACCTCGCCGGCAGCCTCGGCAACCTCGCCGAGGCGTTGCGGAGCCGTCACGCGCGTAGCTGGAGCGCGGCCGACGAGGAGGAGATGATCACGACGTACCGGCGGGCTGCCGAGGGTGCCGAGCCGGGCACGCCGATGTGGTTCGACCTGCGCAACAACCTGGGCATCGCGCTGGAGGGGCGGTTCGAGCATCGCGGCGAGGTCGCCGACCTCGACGAGGCGATTGGAATCTTCGACACGACGGTGCCGCTCCTGCGTGACGACGCGGCCGAGCGAGCTATCCACCTCGGCGGGCGTGGCAACGCCTGGCGTCGCCGGCACCGCCACGACCAGGCCGTCGACAGCATCGACCGGGCCGTCGCGGACTACCGCACGGCCGCGGCCGCGGCCCCCGCGCCCGCCGACCGCGGCACCCACCGCCTGTCGCTGGCCAACGCGCTCATCGACCGGTTCCACCTGCTCGGCGAGCTGCCCGACCTCGACGCGGCAATCGACGCCTACCACAGCGCTGTCACGCTGCTGTCCAGGCAGGATGACCGCAGGGCTGGCGTCCTCACATCCCTCGCCAACGCCTACTCCGACCGCTGGGACAGCGCCGGGGAACAGGCGGACCTGGCGGCCGCGATCGAGACCCAGGAACAAGCGGTTGCTCTGACCAGGCGTGGGTCGGAGGACTGGCCGGGGCATCTGAGCAACCTGGGCAACCGCTACCTGGCCCGGTTCGACGCCGCCGGCGACGTCGCCGACGTCGACACCGCCATCCGCCACCAGGACGACGCGGTGGCGGCCACCCCGGCGACGTCCGACGAGCTGCCCCGACACCTGAACAATCTCGCGATCGCCTTGCGCGCCCGCTACGACCTCGTCGGCGACCCGGCCGACCTCGACCGCACGGTTGAGGTCGGCGGCCGGGCCGTCATGGCCGCACCCGCCGAGAGCCCCGACCTCGCCGGGCTGCTGACGACCTGGGGATCGGCCCTCATCGCCCGCTACCGCCGCTTCGGGCGGCTGCCCGACCTCGCGACCGCCAACGACGC